>JAHFPK010000242.1 GCA_023266715.1 Hyphomicrobiales bacterium
TGCCGCTTTGGTAAGACGGGTGAGCAGGGGCAAATTCATCTGCATGACGGCCCTGGCGCTGTCCTCGGGCTCGATGAAGGAGCGATTGAGCGGCGGCCGGGATTTTGGCATGCGGATAGAAAGGCTTGGTTTGTTGTAAACGACCGGCCCGCTTGCATAGGGGTCTGGGGTACGGTCGGCAATCTCGCCCCGCGCCATGCTCTCGAACATGGCAGGAACCGTCTTGAACCCTGCGCCCTCAAGATAATTGCGCATGGCCTCGATGAAATTCAGCACCTTGCGGATAATGCGCGCAATGTGTCCGTCTGGATCGTCACTGATCGACTTGCCGGCAAACACCTTCGCAAAACCCTCGGCCACGAGTTCCTCAAGAATTTTCTCCTGAGTTTGCTCGGGGGTGGCATTCGTGTCGGCATAATAGTCGGTGTAGAATTTTTTAACGTTATCCGGCAGGGGTTGCCGTCTCGCCCAGCGCTCCATGGCCGCCCATTCCGGCTTGGTGACAAGGCCAATATCACGCATGGCATGCAAGGCCTCGTGGCCCATGGTCTGAATGGGATTGGAGAGATTGACCGAGACGGAAATGTGCCGAAGGTCACTTTTGTAAAAGCCAAATACTGCCCCATCTGGATCAACCAAATCAGCCGTTACCTTGATGCTATGCCCCAGCAGGCGCCGCCCGATTTCCTGCAGGCTGGCTTCAATCTTGGGCATCTGATCGAGGGGAATGGTCCTAAAATCAGTATCGAAGGATGCGGCAGCGCTGATTGCGGGGTTAGTGGGGTCGAAGGTGCCGTGGTTGAAGATGGATTTTGCCTGACGCGGATTGAAGATAGCCCAACCCTCTTCATTATTTGGACCTTCCATCGTGCGAATGCCGTCATATCCAGCCGCTTTGGCGGTTTCCATAAACTCGGTTGAGTTGATAACCTCCCAGGCCATTGCGTCTTGGTCGAGACTCCCTCTCCACCGTTCAGGAGAAAGTCCGGCCTTTTCAAAAACCTTCCGCGCCGATAGCGTCCAATTGCCATGGACCGAACGCATGTCGATAGGGTTTTTAATCGAGAGATAGACGGGCATGGTCTGCATGGTATCGGAGCCCGAATCTCCACCGTGATAATTTTCTGCATATTTTGCCGATGGTGTGAACCACCCTGGAATTTCGAGTCCTTCAAATTGGGTAAAGTCCTCGCGGGTGCCGTGGTAAACCACAAGCGGCTTACCCTCGGCATCCACCACCTTGCTGTCCCCGAACCAGCGCTTGAAGGCTTCCAGTTGCTCATCGCTATATTCGCGTGGCGTTGTGACGGAAGGTGGGCGATCCCTGATACTGTAAAGGACAGCCGCACCAGTGTCAGGGTCAATTTTTGTTTCAATCGTCTTGAATAGATTGTCGTAGGCCGCACCAATCCCCTCACCAACCATTTCCTTTTCGGTGGGATATGCGCCGCTGTTGGTTTCTAGGTTAGCCAAGTAATCGTTGACCGCGCCAATATCACTCAATCGAAGTTGCACATAACGCTCGAAGGCACGAGCCGCCATTTCGATAGTGGTGCTGAAATATGGCTTCGAGCGAGCCTCGTCCAATTTCTGGGAGCGTTGGAAAAATGGGCCTTTGGTGATGGCCTTTTCAATCTCCTTCCATGCGCTGAACACTTCTGGCCGCGCGCTGCCGCGCGTGGTGCGCCGCTCGGAGATATAGGCGCGCTCGGGGTCCGTTTTTCCCGCATCCTGCTTGGCAAAATAATTGTCAAAGGCGTGGAGCCATTCATGCGCCAAAGAGCCGGGCCCAGCATGCTTAGTGAGATTGATCACCACCTGGGTTGGCTCATAGTGGGCCATCGCAGCATTCTTTCCGCCATGGCCACGGGCACCGAATGCCAAACCAAGCTGGCCATTGAGTGACAAGGCGCGTGGTGGGATTTTCAGAATATCGGCCAGGTCCATGAGCGCATCAAAGGCTTCGTTCAAATCAGACTGGCGCCGATCACTCTCTACATAGTTCCCAAACTGCACACCACGAAAACCAAAAGCCTCTCCAAATTGTGTTGGCGTCACATCACCTTCACGCCTTGGCTCACCCTCTCTCGGCATGTTTGCAGCGCGGCGAAGGTCTGGCCCCTCGCGCATGTTGTCGATGATGGCCTGCAATTCATCGGCATGCTCTGGGATATAAACCCTTGCTTCCTTCGGACTGGAAAAACCAGTTTTCAGCCGAATGACACCGGAAAGGCCCTTGAAACCGATAAATACATCCTTGGTCGTGCGGTCAGTATAAATGCCCAACGGAGTGCGGCGCTTGGTGTCTGTGGCTCCTTGTTTTTCCACTTCACGATTGATTGCCGCGCGCGCGGGATCGATGATACTTTCCAACGTGTCACCGGCAATATCGGTCTGCCGGCCGTTATGGTCGCGCATGTAGAATTTAACTGCTGGCTTCTCCAAACGGCGGCCTTGGAAGCTGATGAAGTTGGCGCTGTCAGCCTCCCATTTTGCTGCAAAGGTCATATTTTCAGGCGAAATCCCCTCAATCACTGCGGCAGTGTCGGCAAGAGTGGAGAGAGCATTCCCGCCGCCTTGGCGCATTTTGTCGGCTACGATATCGGGAGATACTTCGCCGGTCAGGAGCTTCTGCGAAAAATCGCGCAGCATCTTTACCTGTTCAACCCAGCGCTTGAGTTTGTAGCTTCTCTTCGGTTTGTGGGGTATTTTTGCGCGCATGAGCGCCACTAGGGCCAGTGCTTTTTTGGGTACACCGCCCTCCGCAAGTTTGACGTAATCTGGCTGCGGGAAGGTTTTTCCCAATGGTTCTGCGGCAATGTCAAGATTATCAGTCAGAGTCTTGACGATATCCCTTATGGCGTCCTTTCTGGCACCTGCGATTTTTTCACCGAAGTCCTCTATTTTGTCACTAGATTTCAGTTCCGGCTTGCGTGCTTCCTGAGTTGCAGGAACTATTGACTTTTCCTCAATAGTTGTCGCTTTCCTGAGATATGGGCCACCCTGCCTGGTTTGGACTGCCCAGCCGTTTCCGAACTGCATGATGCGCGGGCTCTTGATGCCTTGCGTCGCAGCCACAGTTTCCGCCTGCTGACGGCTGGGAAAGTAGACTGTGCCGTTCTTGTGGAACTTGGAGCCTTTGGGAATGTTGGCTGCGGCGACTTCGAGGGAAGCGGATCGCGCAGGAGGTTTTGCCGCTTTGCTTGGAGCCGCCACTTCCGTTTCACGTTTGACGGGTTTCGTTGCAGGTTTTGCCTCTTCCGTTGCAGCTTCGGGGGCTTTCGTTTCAGACTGGACGACTTTTCCGCTCTTTTCGGAAATCTCGTCCACTGGCTCAGTTTTGGCCTGTGTTTGCTGGGTTTCAGGGTGGACGACTTTATCAGCCTTGATCTTCTTTCTGATTTCGTTGGTCGGTAGAGTTGCAGCTTCATTGGGGTCAGGAGGATTTTCAAGCCATGACTTGAGATCGCTGGCCGGGATTTCATTAACCCAGCCACCAATGCGCGAATCCCCCGAGCCATCGGAGAATGAACCGCGGTAGGCATCGAGGGCATCGGCCATGCTGTCAAAGCCCACGAAAGACTTGTATTCGTCATGCTTACCGGTCGCCGGGTCGATCTGATTGACGACATAGGCGCGGTGTGCATTGGGATTTGGGCCAATAAATATGTCAGCGTGATCTTTGTCGCTGCCGGTGGTTCGTTTTACATAGCCATAATCTACCGGCATCTTAACGGACCATTCCTTGCCATCAGAATCTTTTCCGCGACGAATGGAACCCTTGGGATTTTCAATCGTCACATCGAGGCCGGCCACGCGCACATGGCCTTTCTGATAGTTTCCAGCCTTGGCCTGCGCTTCTGTAGGTTCGGTGTTGACCTGTGTGCGGGCAGCCTCAAGGTCGCCGGGGCTTTCCACGCGCTGCGGCCTCGCGCGGGTGCCTTCACCCTCACCCACCGGCTCGGCCTGGCCCGCGAAATCCACGTTCTCGGCATTGATCAAATCCTCGCGGCGCTTGATCGCGTCATGGGGGGAAACCGTCTCCACCACCTTGCCGGGTGCCTCGAATGATTTCTTGGTCGCCTCGGCTTCGGCTTCGGTCACCAGTGATTCGCGTGTGACGTTGCCCAGCTTGTCCTTCTGTTGCACCACAATGGTCCCGTCTGCGGGCTTGCCCTTTCCAGCGCCGGTCAGATCGCCAAGGATTTCCTGCATGGGCTGGCCTGCATCGCGGGCCTTCTTCGCGTCATTGGCAATCTTGTTGGTCCTGGCAATGAGAATGCCCCCTTTGCCGTCGAAGTCGGGGACAATCACGCCCGCATCGGTGAAAATTTTGTCCTTCACATGGTCGAAGGCTTCCTTGGACAGGTAAACGCCCTTCCTCGTGCTGCCCTTGGCCTGCATATCCTTGATTTGGGCTTCAACATCGCGCACTGGTTCAGCCGATGGCGTGTCCTGGGCAATTTCGATTTCCCGCGCCGTAGGAGCCTCGCTGGCAGGCTTCTGTCTTGGCGGGGCCAATGGTGCGGTTCCCGGCGCTGGCGCTGCGGGCGCTTCTGGCTGCGCTGGCGCAGGGCCTTCCGGCATGGCTCCTTGCTCCTGCAGGTCTTTGACCGTCTGGGCGTACTGCTCGG
>JAHFPK010000243.1 GCA_023266715.1 Hyphomicrobiales bacterium
GCCGCGTATTAAAGGCAAGGCCGCTGGCTGGCGCTGGCGAGCGTTGCACTACCTTCTCAAGCGTTATCTTGTCGTCCTTTACTGCCGGAAAATCATAGCCGCTGGTCCAGCGTGTTGGGTCGCCTTCCGTTCGAACGTCCGCATCGCCCTTCTTGAAGGCTTCAAAGGCCGCGTTGGCATCCCGGTAATAGTCGTAGCGCACCGTTTCAAAATTCCACAGGCCCTTGTTGATGGCCAATGACTTCCCCCAATAGTCGGGATTCTTCTTGTAGGTGATGCTTTCACCCGCTTTCACCTCGGCAATCACATAGGGGCCCGTACCAATGATGGCGTCAAGCGAGCTCTCGTCAAACGCCTTGCCCTCCCATGCGTGCTTCGGAACGATAGGCATCACGCCGATGATAAGCGGCAATTCCCGGTCTCCGGCTTCCTGGTGAAAAATAACCGTATGGTCATCCGGCGTTTCAACCTTCGTGACCTTCGAATAGGAATTCTTGAAATTGGGACGGCCCTTGTCGCGCAATGTTTCCATCGAAAACACAACGTCTGCTGCGGTCACCGCTTGGCCATCGGAGAATTTAGCCTCCGGCCTGATCTTGAAGGTGAAGGTCTGGCGATCGTCGCTGACATCAATGGATTCCGCCAGCAGGCCATAGAGCGAAAAAGCCTCGTCCCAGTTGCGGCCCATCAGGCTTTCAAACACATAGGTGCGGACGCCTATGGCAGGCGTGCCTTTCACGATAAAAGGGGATGTGCTGTCAAATGTTCCGGTGATGGCCTGTCTCAGGGTGCCGCCCTGCGGTGCATCCGGATTGACATAGGGCAGGTTCTTGAAATCCGCCGGAAGTGCCGGCTCGCCATGCATGGCAATGCCATGTTGAGGCGCTGCAAGCGTAGCTGAGGTGATGAAGGCTGCCAGCAGGCCGCCCACGGCAAGTAAAG
This sequence comes from Hyphomicrobiales bacterium, assembly GCA_023266715.1. Lineage (GTDB taxonomy): Bacteria > Pseudomonadota > Alphaproteobacteria > Rhizobiales > Aestuariivirgaceae > Aestuariivirga. Next base: position 943 of record JAHFPK010000243.1, read on the forward strand.
CAAGCACTCGAACTAAGTTCATAAATTCATCCTATCTCAAAATACCCCAAACTCTCCATGGTCGGGCTTGACCCGACCACCCAGCCTTTTCCTGCCGATGGATGCTCGGCTCAAGGCCGAGCATGGAGAGAACAGGTTTTTTACCGCACAATAATGTTTGAAAATTGCCAGGGGTCGCGCCGATCCAGCTTCTCCTCGAACAGTTCGCCGCGGCCCTGCAAAGGCGTCCAGTCCGTGTAAACGCCCTTGAGCGTGCCCAGATAGGGCGTCTGGATTTCAAGGCAGCGGCGGAAATCCATGTCCTCTGTTTCGACAATGCCGGCCCTGGGGTTTTCAATCGCCCAGACAAGACCGGCCAGAACCGCAGAGGTTACCTGCATGCCCGTTGCATTCTGATAGGGGGCAAGCTTTCGCGTTTCCTCAATGGAAAGCTGCGACCCATACCAGTAAGCGTTTTTCTTGTGCCCGTACAGGAACACGCCAAGCTCATCGCCGCCGTCCACAATCTCCTTTTCCTCAAGAATATGCGAAGCCGATTGCCGCCGGCCGCCGGCGCCAAACATTTCAAGGACAGACAATACGGCGTCATTGGAAGGGTGATAGGCATAATGGCAGGTGGGCCGGTAGATGACGCGTTTTCCCTCCCGCACCGTAAAATAATCGGAAATGGATATGGCTTCGTTGTGGGTGACCAGCAAGCCGAAATGCGCGCCCGCCGTGGGAACCCAGCTCCGCACCCGTGTATCAGCGCCGGCGCGGGTCAGGTAGATCGCAGCGCCCGTGCCCTTTTTGTGTTTTTTGCCGTCATAGGGCAGCTTCTTCTCATTGCTGCCCCAGCCCAGTTCGGCAGGCTGCAGGCCTTCGGAAATAAATCCGTCCACAGACCATGTGTTGATGAACATGTCGAGAGGTTTCGGATTCTTGGAGCGCTGGGTGTCGCGCTCTGCAATGTGAATGCCTTTGACGCCCAGGCGCTTCATCAGTTTCGCCCAGCCCTCGCGCGTGGTTGGTTCCTTGATCGGTACCTTCATGTCGCGGGCCAGATCTAGAAGCGCCTGTTTCACGAACCACGACACCATGCCGGGGTTTGCCCCGCAGCAGGAGACGGCCGTCGGGCCGATACCCAGCTTGCGTCGCACCTCAAGCAAATCTTCGCGCACCTTATAGTTCGTGCGGTCCGCGTTATCGAGTTTGGTATTGTAATAAAATCCGGGCCAGGGTTCATTCACCGTATCAATGCACAGGGAATTGGTCTCCCGCGCCAATTTGATAATATCGATGGAGCTCACATCAACGGTGAGATTGACGATCATCGCCTGTTCGGGACCGGCAGTGAGCAGCGGCGTTAAAATGGATTTATAATTCTGCTTTGTTATATCCTGCTTGAAGAACGAGATTCCTTCCTTGTCGGCCAGATGGCTCCACGACGACGAAGGATCGATGACCGTGATTTTTGCCCTGTCGCAGGCAATGTGGCGCAGGATCAATGGCAGGGTCCCCCTGCCGATGGAACCAAAGCCTATCATCACAATGGGTCCATTCCAGCTCGCGTGCACGGGCCATTTGGTCATTCATTGAAACTCCTGTTGTTGATGGAGAAAACCAGCGGCTGCTTTAATGGAAACAGCCGTCATTTAATAGGGCAATCCGGTCTCGAAAAAAAGGGCGCTGCCGGAAGCAGCGCCCTCACAATCAACGTGGTCAATGTATCAGTAGCGATCGATGTGCTTTCGCGACCGCTCTGCATTAGCGCGAGTTTTTTCCGATTTGAGCTCGGCATTCTCGTGGCGGATTTGCCAGATGTGCCAGCCGATCCAGAAGGCAAGCCCCAGGATCACGAGCAGTGTCTCTGATCCCTGAAAAGGATAGATGGCGCCCACATCCTTGAGGTCTACAGCCCAGCTTGTCATTCCATTGGTTGACATGATGTGTCTCCTTACTTGACCATTGCACGTTCGGCAGCCGTGACATCAGCCACGGCAGCATCATAGGCTTCGTTGGTTGCGAAATCGAGGCCGACGAGTTCAACTTCCTTCGGCACGCGTAGCAGATCAAAGCTGTTCAGGATTCTCGCCACGATGTAGGTGGGAATGAATCCAAGCGCAAACATGATAACCGCACCGATGATACTGCCGAGCGGATTGATATGGGCATAGCCCTCATAGGGCGACGATGGCTGACCCCATAACATAAAGCCCGCGATCACCACGCTGAGAAAGCCGCCGTAGCCGTGCACGGCGACCGCCCCCACCGCGTCATCGAGCTTGAATCTGCGCTCGACCCAGTAGTGCATCTTATAGGCGATGCAGGGCACAATGGCGCCGATCAGCATGGCCTGTATCGGATGATACAGGTCGTTGCCGGCCGAACCGGCTATGACACCGCACAATCCCGCCGAATACGTCCAGAACGCATCACCCTTGGAGATCACATAGCCCGCCATCATGCCGCCCGAGAGCGACATCAGGAAGTTAAAGGTGATCGCCGAAAGCGAAGTCGGCGCCAGGTAGATATTGGTCGTCGTCCAAGTGTCGCCGGTGATCTGCCCGGCGATTGCCGTCGTCGAAATGATCGGGATGTTGCAGGCGGCATAGAAGCCCCAGAAGCCCGTATAGATCAGGAACAGCCCGATCGTCACCAGCCACACATTGTGCGGCGGGATATCGCGTGGTGTGCCATCGGCGCGGAACTTGCCGAGGCGCGGGCCGAGCACGATCAGCACCGCCAGCACGGCACCGCCCGCGATGGCATGGACGACGCCGGCCGCATAGGCATCGTGATAGCCCAACAGCTTCACCATCCAGCCCAGCGGATGCCAGCCCCAGGACGCGTCGAGGATCCACATGACCGAACCGATCAGGACTGCGATGATCCAGAACGCCCCGACCCGGGCGCGCTCGATGATGGCGCCCGAGATGATCGAGGCGGTGGTGATCGAGAACAGCGCAAAAGCCGCCCAGAACACGCCGTTGAGCCGGTGCCAGAGTGCGGCATCCGCCGCCGACACGCCCAGGGCCGGGTCAGCACCTTGCAGATGGGCCGCCATCAGCGGGCTCCACGGTTCGGCGAAATCAGCGGCCGCAAGGCCACCCGTAATGCCCGGGCCATTGACGAAGGCGGAATAGATGTACCAGCCGAAGAGATAGAATGTGACGGTGACTATCGGGATGGCCATCGTGTTTTTGAGAAGCGTGTGCAGATGGTTCTTCCGGCGCGAGGCGCCGACTTCATACATGCAAAAGCCCACATGAATCAGAAACATGATCACTACCGTCATCCAGTAGTAGAATTCCGTGAATATGACAGTTAGCGCACTGAGATTGTCACCCATAAGAGTTCCCTTCCTGCACTGAGCGCGCAAGTTATCCCCACAGCACGCACGCTCACCCCATTAGACTCATTTGCTACAGGGCAACTTTGTTATCTCACAGGAAACATGGGGTGCGGCCGATTGTCAAGGGATCATCGCGTGTACTCCACATGAACGCGCAGTGAACTGCCCGCTCAGGTTTCATAAAGCCAACACCCCTTAGACCTGCTCCCAAGTTCAAAGGAATGCATGATGACCCGCCCAGACAACAAAAACCGTTCTCTCCCGCCGATCTTCGCCCTGGTTATTGCCCTGGCGCTGGGTCTGGTGAGAACCGAAAAAACCTGGGCGGAGGCGCTTGGTGGCCTGGATTTGCAGCCAA
>JAHFPK010000244.1 GCA_023266715.1 Hyphomicrobiales bacterium
GAATGCGAAGCCCGTAAACCTGTTCATATTGGGATTCAAACGCCGCCTTGAGTTTTTTGCCATCGGCATTCGCCAGAGTCTTGAGCGGAACAGCAATGCGGATTTCATGGCCCTGACCGACATAGCGGCAATCGGCAATGATCTGCACTGTGGCCTTGGTTTTGCCGAGCGCCGGTTCCACAACGGCACGGGCGTCTGCCGTCATGTGTTGCAACAGCTTGTTCACGGCTTTCGCATTGAATGCATCCAGCGAGATCGCGGCACTCCGCGTTACTTCATAGGCAATGGGCGCGCGCAGAAAGCCAATGGCTGAACCAACCCCCGCACCCTTCGGCACGATGATGAATTTCACGCCGACCTTTTCCGCCAGCCTGCAGGCGTGGAGCGGGGCGCCACCGCCGAAGGCAATCATGGTGCAGGCGGCGATATCGCGGCCGCGCTCAATGGCATGGACGCGCGCTGCATTGGCCATGTTTTCCTCAACGATCTCGGTCACACCCGCCGCCGGCCAGAAATCCTTGAGTCCCAGCGGATTGCCGACGGCCTTCTGCAAAGCTGAATTCGCGCTGGCTTCATCCAGCTTGATCTTGCCGCCGGCAAAATAGGCGGGGTCGATTTTGCCAAGTGCCAAATTGGCATCGGTGACGGCGGGTTCAGTGCCGCCCCTGCCATAGCATACGGGGCCGGGGGTGGACCCGGCGCTATCTGGTCCCACGGTGATGCGGTTCAATTTGTCGACTCGCGCAATGGAGCCGCCGCCCGCACCGATCTCCACCATTTCAATCACGGGAATGCGCACCGGAATGCCGGAACCCTTCATGTCGCGGTAGGCACGGGCGATTTCAAATTTGCGGGCGCGTTCGGGCTCACCATCGATAAGGAGGCAAATCTTGGCGGTGGTGCCGCCCATGTCGAACGAGACGACTTCGGGCAGCGCGCATTCCGCTGCGATTTCGGAAGCGAGGATTGCACCGCCTGCGGGGCCTGATTCAACTAGGCGAATGGGAAAGCGCGCGGCTGTTTCCAATGTGGTCAAGCCGCCACCGGACATCATGAGGAACAGCGGGCAATCCATTTCCATGTCCCGCAACTGATCGCTCAGCCGGTGCAGATAGCCCGCCATGAGGGGGCGTACATAGGCATTGGCAACAACCGTTGAAAAGCGCTCGAATTCGCGGATTTCGGGGGCTACTTCGCTGGAAATGCAGATGGTTACGTCATTCGGCAATGCTGCTGCCAATACCTCGCGCACGCGACGCTCATGGTCGTCATGGGCGTAAGCATGAAGAAAACCGATAGCTACGGCCTTTACATTTTCCTCGCGTAATCCTTGCGCAAGACGTTGCAAGGCGGATTCATCCAGCGGTACCAGAACATCACCATCGGCGGACAGGCGTTCTTCAACAGTGAAGCGCAGGGTTCGTGGAACCAGCGGCACGGAGCGGTCAATCATGAGATCATAATGATCAAACCGCTTCTCGTAACCCTGTTCGAGAATGTCGCGAAAACCCTTGGTGGTAATAAACGCCGTTTTTGCGCCCTTTCTTTCGATCAGGGCGTTGGTGGCGAGCGTCGTGCCGTGAATAAATACGCCGATGTCAGCGGGCCTTATTCCCGATTGCCCGAGAACTAGGCCGATGCCTTCGATGACGCCCAGTTCCGGCGCCTGCGTTGTGGTCAGAACCTTGCCGCTCCAGCGCTCACTTTCGGCTTCAAGGACAATATCGGTGAAAGTGCCGCCGATATCGGCGGCGAGTTTGATGTTTTTGCTCATGAACGAGATAACTACTATTGCGCGTGCGCGAATCCTAGGGCCTTCGAACATGGCTGGGTTGACAGAGCAAGAACAGTGGCCGCAAGCTGAGGCGTGTTTTCTGCCGGGGATTAGATCTTGCTAGCGTCGGAGTCGCATCTTGCCACGGGTTATCGGCATTTTGTGTCGGTGGCGACGCTTGGCTCGGTACGGGCGGCTTCACGCCATCTCAATGTGGCTGCTTCCGCCATCAGCCGACAAATCGGACTGCTCGAGGCGCAGCTGGGAATCAGCCTGTTTGAACGCCATACGCGTAGCCTTGCTCTGACCGAGGCTGGGATTGAGTTGCTGCGGGGCCTGCAAGCGGTGAGCCAGACCCATGAAGGTACGCTTGATCTATTAGCGAGTTTGAAGGGCATTACGCGGGGGCGGGTGAGCATTGCGGTGGTTGAGAGCCTTTCGATTTCCTTTCTTCCTGATTTGCTGATTGCCTTCTCAAGGAAATTTCCGGGCGTGCAGGCGGCCATCACGGTTGCCGGCTCCGACATGGTGACGGAACTTGTCCGCGAACGCGAGGCCGACGTGGGGGTGACCTTTAATCCATCGGCCCTTGAAGGATTGACCGTTGAATTCGAGCGGGGCATTCCCTTAGGCGCCACTATGGCACCCTCCCATCCCCTAGCCAAATCCAAGTCACTCACTTTGGCGCAATGCATGGAACACCCCATTGCGTGGCCAGCGCGCGAACTCAGCATTCGCCTCATTCTAGACCGGGCCCTGGGGGCGCGAACGGCGCGGCATGAGCGACTGTTTGAGTGCAATTCACTACGCCTGATGGCTGCGCTGGCCAGGGATGGTGGCTGCATCGCATTCCAAACGCTCTTTGGCATTGAGCGGGATATCGCCGAAAAAACTCTGGTTTTTATCCCCCTTGCAGACCGCAGACTGCCGCCCAGCCGGTTAACCCTCGTCCATCGCCCAGGGCTTGACCGGAAAACGGCTGCCGGGGCGTTTCTCGACCTCGCCAAGCAACAGCTTCCAAAGGTTTTCGATGTGCGAAAAAAGTGAACATAGACGTGCTTTTATTGTTCTTTTTAGAACGAATTGAATATGATACAAAATCGAAATCCGCCACAAAGAGCGGCTTTCAATGAATTTTCTCGGGGAAATGCATGGGCCGTCTGACGACGCACGTTCTTGATACAAGTTCAGGCAAGCCTGCCTCAGGGCTGAAGATAGAATTGTGGTCAATCGCCGCAAAGCCGGAACTTGTCAAAACCGCCACGACCAATGATGATGGCCGTGTGGACGGTGCTATTCTCGAAGGCGACAGTTTTAAGACTGGAACCTACGAACTCAGGTTTCATGCCGGCGCTTATCTCCGCGCGAGTGGCGTGAAGATTGAAGAACCCGCCTTTCTGGACGTGATCCCCATACGCTTCGGCATTTCCAATCCGTCGCAGCATTATCACGTGCCGTTGCTGCTCTCTCCCTACGGCTATTCAACCTATCGGGGGAGCTAGGGACATGGCGCGTAGTTCAATTCGTTTCTTGCGCAAGGGGCAGGTGGTGGAGCTTTCCTCCATTCAACCCATGCGCACATTGCTTGACTATCTGCGCCTTGATGAGAAATCCAAGGGCACCAAGGAAGGCTGCAACGAGGGCGATTGCGGCGCTTGCACCGTTGCGCTGGGTTCGCTTGAGGATGGCCGGGTGGTTTATGAACCGGTCAATGCCTGCATTCTCTTGCTCGGCCAGATCGACGGCAAGGAACTGGTCACGGTTGATGACCTGGCAGTCAATGGAAAATTGCATCCAGTGCAGAAGGCCTTTGTGGATAATCATGCCTCCCAATGCGGTTTCTGCACGCCGGGTTTCGTGATGTCACTATTCACACTTTATCACGCGGGTAAAAAGCCGACGCGGCAGGAGATTGTTGATCATATCGCCGGCAATCTCTGCCGTTGCACGGGCTATCGTCCCATTGTGGACGCCGCGGTCAAATCCTGTACGGGTAAGCCTGCGGATGCCTGGGCTTCCGAAGCAAAGGCAACCGCAACACAATTGGCAACCCTTAATGATGGTGTGGATGCTTTCGTGGGGAGCGCAAAATCTTTCTTCGCGGCACCAGCCTCGCAAGAATCCCTCGCCAAGCTTTACGCGGAACATCCCGATGCCACGATCGTTGCGGGGGCGACGGATGTTGGGTTGTGGATTACAAAGCAACTTCGAACCTTGCCAAAAATTATTTATGTCGGCCGTGCGAAGGGCCTTGATAAAATCATTGATCAGGGAGCGCATATTTCCATCGGCGCTTCGGCCACCTATGCAGAAGCTGAGTCCCATCTTGCGTCGATTGACCCCGATATTGGTGAAGTGATCCGCAGGCTTGGTGCCAAGCAGGTACGTGCTTCGGGGACAATTGGCGGCAATATTGCCAATGGTTCACCCATTGGAGACAGCCCGCCGATGCTGATCGCCTTGGGGGCAACGTTGCGTTTACGTCATGGCGAGAATGAACGCCGTATTCCACTTGAAGATTTCTTTGTTGCCTATGGCAAGCAGGACCGCGCCGCTGGCGAACTCGTCTGGCGCGTGGATGTTCCCAAGCTCAAGGAGAACGAAGCGTTTCGCGCTTATAAGCTCACCAAGCGTTTTGACCAGGATATTTCGGCGGTTATGAGCGCCTTCAAGTTCACGCTCGATGGCCGCGCAATTACATCTGCGCGTATCGCCTTTGGCGGCATGGCGGCAACGCCCAAGCGTGCATTGAAATCTGAAGCGGCATTACGTGGCGTTTCGCTTGATGCGCCGAAGGACTGGGAGCGTGCAATCGCGGATATGGCTGTGGATTATCAGCCAATTG
>JAHFPK010000245.1 GCA_023266715.1 Hyphomicrobiales bacterium
GTTTTGCATTTTCGAATTCGCGGGCGAAATACTGGCTTGCAATGGCCCCGCGATTGAACCAGATGCCATATTTTCCGTCATCCTCTTTCTCGGTCCTGATATCAAAGTCCAACGCATTTACATTATCAGGCTGGAGCGCGCCGGGATCGCCGTATATGGGAACAATGCGGAACCGGTAAAGCGTATCGGGTTCTGCGCCGTAATCCGACCACAAGAAACTCTGGATGGGATGCTTGTCCGTGCGGAATACCTTGAATTTGCCGTTTACTTTTTTCTTGGGGTCAGGATCGACGGACTTGAAAACCTTGCTTGAACGAAGCCACTTGCTCTCCCCGCCCGGAATTTCCGGCGTTTCCCGCTTGAAGGCAAAGCCGCGAAGCCCTGGCCGAAGGTCATTGTCAAGATCGAGGGCCATCATGACGGCCCTGGTGCCAGCAATTGCAAAAAGCCTCAGCTTTCCGCCCGGTGATCTGTACCGCATAGAACCTCCCCGGAGTTTCCTGCGGCGAATTTGACACGCATTGGTGTAATAAACAAGTCAACTTTCAACCTGCAGCTGAGTCACCATCAGCAGCGTCCAGGAAAAATTTACGGCGAAACCAAATCAATTCTTTACCACGAAACACGGCTTAAGCGGCTTTTGGCGCCAATTCATTCGCAGTTAACACAGGCCAACTAGCCTGCATGAAATCCCGAAGTGTATGGCCAGTTTGACTTGGGCCTGACCGCTGAGGCGGAGGACGTGTGTGTGCGTAAGTATCGCGTAAAGCAGGAGGCCAAAGCTCCTGACAGGTTCAATCTGGCTGCATTGGCAAAACTGCAGGCGGTTTCCCATGAATTCATCGCGCACGATCAGCACGAGACGATTGCTACGCTCAAGGCCCAGGCGCTGCGCTACGAGACGGCTCTCGACAAGATCTCGCAAGGCGTTTGTTTTTTTGATGGCCAACAGCGCCTGATCCTGTGCAACCGCCGATATGCGGAAATCTATAAGCTTAAGCCCGAAGATGTAAGTCCCGGAATAACACTGCGTGAGATATCCGAGCGTCGCGCAGCCATCGGAACCTGTCCCATGGCCGTCGACGACTACCTCGCCTGGTGCGCCTCGGTCAATTACGGCACCACTGCAAAAACCTGGACCGCAGAACTCAAGGATGGCCGGTCAATTCATGTCTGCCACCAGCCAATGCCCGATGGCGGCTGGGTGGCGACCCATGAAGACATTCCCGAACTCAGGGACAAGCGCGCCCTGGCCCACGAGCGCGTCTCACTGCAGGCCCTGATCGACGCGATGCCTGACAGTCTTTGGATCAAAGACGCCAACAGCCGCTTCATCGTCGCCAACAAAACCACTGCGTCCGAAAATAGTCTGGCCAGTCCCGCAGATCTGATCGGCAAGACAGACTTCGATCTCTTTGCTCCTGACCTGGCCCGGCAATTTTTCGACATTGAGCAGAAGATCATCCAATCCGGGCAGCCAATCATCGACATGGAAGAAGACGTCGTCGATGCCTCTGGCAAGAAATGGCGCACGACGACAAAAGTGCCACTGCGCAATGACAAGAACGAGGTCGTTGGCCTGGTGGGCATCTCGCGTGACATAACCGAACTCAAGACCAAGCGCATTGAAGCCAACGAACGCATCTCGCTTCAAACCCTGATCGATGTCGTGCCCGACTATCTGTGGGTGAAAGACATCGAAAGCCACTTCCTGGTTGTGAACAAGGCCCTCACCGTTGATGCTGGATTGCCAACGACAGGCGACCTGTTGGGCCTATGCGACCATGACATTCATGCCCCCGAGCTGGCGCAGGGCTTTCGCGCACGGGAACAGGAAATCCTCAACACCGGGCAACCGATGCTCGATTTTGAGGAGCACGTTCTCGACTCGAAAGGCGCGCCCAAATGGCTCCTCTCGAGCAAAGTGCCATTGCGCAATGAGCGCAATGAAATTTTCGGTCTGGTCGGCATCTCCCGCGACATCACTGAACGCAAGCAGGCCGACATCCTGCGCAACGGACAGGCGCAAATCCTCGAAATGATCGCTCTAAGCGCACCGCTGGGCGAAATACTCGACCGCCTGATGCGCCTCGTCGAATCCCAGTTGACCGGCATATATGGTTCCGTCCTGCTGCTTGACAAGGATGGACACACCCTCAGGCACGGCGCAGCGCCAAGCCTGGCAGAGACCTATACAAAGGCCATTGACGGCGTTCGCATCGGTCCCAAGGTGGGCTCGTGCGGCACCGCCGTCTATCGCCGCGAGGCGGTAATCGTCACCGACATCATGAGCGATCCGCTGTGGGAGGACTATCGCGGCCTGGCCGCCGAGTATGGCTATCGTTCCTGCTGGTCGACGCCGATCCTGTCGCATCAGGGCACCGTGCTTGGCGTCTTCGCCATGTATTCATTATCGGTGCGCGAACCAACCGCCGCCGAAACCCGCCTCATCGATGTCACCACCCGTATTGCCGGCATCGCCATCGAGCGCAAGCGCGCCGAAGACCAGATCAGTTTCCTGGCCCATCATGACGTGTTGACGGGCTTGCCCAACCGCAGCCTGCTCAAGGACCGCCTGACCCAGGCAATTTTGCAAACCCAGCGCTACAATCCCTGGGTATCGGTCGTCTTCATCGATCTCGACAATTTCAAGACGATCAATGACAGCCTTGGCCACACCGCCGGTGACGAGCTTCTCAAGGCCGTTGCCAGCCGCATGAGTGCAAATGTCAGGGCAACCGACACCGTGGTGCGCCTCGGCGGCGACGAGTTTGTCATCCTGCTTGCCGACCAGCCGGCAAGCCCGGAGGCCGTTTCAGCAACCCTCGACAAAATTCGCACCGCCATTGCAGAACCCGTGCCCATTGATGGGCGCTCCCTCTATGTCACCTGCAGCGTGGGCGTAGCGACCTTCCCCAATGATGGCGTCGATCCCGAGACACTGCTGATGAATGCCGACGCCGCCATGTATAAGGCCAAGGAGGCTGGCCGCGACAACGTACAGTTCTACACAACCGAAATGAACACCAGGGTTCATGAGAAGCTGGCCCTTCAACATGAAATGCGCGATGGCATCGCGCGCTCCGAATTCACCCTGCTCTATCAGCCGCAGGTTGACATGCGCAGCGGACATGTTTTCGCCGTCGAAGCATTGCTCCGTTGGAACCACCCATCCCTGGGGCTGATGGTGCCAAACAATTTTGTGCCCATGGCCGAGGAAACCGGCCTGATCGTGCCGATCGGCGATTGGGTCCTGCATGAAGCATGCCGGCAGAACAAGGCCTGGCAGGATGCGGGCCTGCCTCGCGTGAATATTTGCGTCAATGTCTCGGCCCGGCAATTCCGCGAAAAGAACCTGATCAGCCGTGTCGTCCACGCTTTGGACGAAAGCGGAATGGAGGCCAGATATCTCGAACTGGAAATCACCGAAAGCCTCATCATGCAGGATGTCGAGCAGGCCGTTGCGATGATGAAGGAATTGCAGAATCTGGGCGTCAAGATCTCGATTGACGACTTCGGAACCGGCTATTCCAGCCTCAATGCGCTGAAGACCTTCCCCGTCGCCAGATTGAAGATCGACAAGTCTTTCATCAACAATCTCGCGACCAACGACAGCGACAAGGCCGTGGCCGGTGCCGTTATTTCACTGGGGCAGAAGCTGAATCTGAGGGTTATCGCGGAAGGTGTTGAAACTGCTGAACAAGTTGCCTTCCTGCGCGACAATAATTGTGATGAAATTCAAGGCTTTTATTTCAGCAGGCCGATCGGATCCGGGGCCATCGAAAGCATGCTCCAATCCCAATCGGTCACCATGCCTTAGTTTTGGGTGAGTTAAAACCATTAGAAAAATTTTCATAAATTTACACTGATGCTAACCATCTGAAATTAATACCTTATTAGTACTGTTGCGATGGCGGAATACACCCCTGGGGATCGCGGCGCAAGCCTCACTAGGTGGGCAGAGTAAGGGTCGGCGTATGCGTGCATTTTATCATCGTAATCCGTTTGGCCACGGCCATGCGCAATCGACACTGGTACCCCTTGAAGCTGGTACGGCGGCAGGCGGCACCAGCAATGGCACCTCGGTAAGTTTCAACCCGGCCCTCGTTGACCAACTCGACAGTGGCACGTTCTGGTACACCTCAGGCAGCACTGTCGCCACAACGATCAGTTACGGATTTACGACCAGCAACTCCTTTGCCTCGGGCTTCGGAGAAGCGGCGGGTTGGTCGGCCTTTACCGAAGCCCAGAAGGCCGCAGTGCGCCAGATGATGACGCTGTGGGACGATCTTATTGCACCATCATTTGTGGAATCCACCGGATCTCCAAACACCGCCGACATCAAGTTCTCCAACACCACCACCGACATTAGCTATGCCCATGCCTATTTCCCGGGCAAGGTGAATTATGAGTCTTCATCCAACGACAAGATAGCAGGCTCGGTTTGGCTCAATCCAGCTTACAGTAGTGGCACCAACAATCTTGTTACACCCACACCCGGTATCTATGGCTTCATGGCAATCCTGCATGAGATCGGTCACGCTATCGGTCTCGATCATGGTGGCAATTACAATGGCGGCACACCCGTCTACGGCAACACTTCCACCGGCT
>JAHFPK010000246.1 GCA_023266715.1 Hyphomicrobiales bacterium
TTTCAGTGTCGGCGACGTTTCCCTCATGAACGTCATGGCGCCAGTTTTCCTGCCGTGGACCGGGCGGACGGCAACACTTGAGGACTCATTTGCCAGGAATTGGCCGTTCGGCCTGACCGGTGAGGTGTGGGTGCGGCCAAATTCACTTGAGATTTATCCCGGCCTTGCGGTCGGCGATGCACAAATAGGCATTTCGGCCACAGCGGAGGAAACACAGTTTGCTGCCTTTGCCAAAACGGCCGAAGGCGACAAGGTTGCTGTTGAAATTGCCTCAACATCGGCAGCCGATGGCCAAAGGATTGCCGGGCACCTGAGCCTGCCGGTTGATATTTATCAACATTTCAAACTGGACAATGGCGCAACAATTGCCTCCGGTCAGGCGCGCGTCGATTTAAAACTTGATGGTGAGGGGAGAAGCCCCGGCGGGGCGCTGGCTGTGCTCAATGGCCAAGGCATGTTTGCGCTGGTTGACGGCAAGCTGTTGAATATCTCGCCGGAGAATTTTTCACGATTGATTTTGACGGCGAAGGACCCAGAAGGCCTTAATGCGGCATTTGCTGGCTTGCACAGTGGTGACGGCATCAAGCTCGGAGCGGTCTCTGGATCAGTGAATATAACCAACGGCGTTGCGGTTTTTTCTCCATTTGGCACCTCCAGCCCCGATGCCCAGGTGCTGGTCAAGCCCATCGTGGAATTGGCTGACGGGAAAATTGATATTGGGGTGGTCCTCAGTCTCAAAGCTTTACCCGAATTGCCGCCCATGGAAATTTCCTATTCGGGAACGCCAATGGAGCTGGTTGCCGGTGAAGACCGGACTGCGCTCACCTCTTACCTGGGTTTAAAGGTGCTTGAGAAGAGTGTTGATGAGCTCGAAAAAGTCCAGGCGGAACAGGAACGCCTGGCCATCGAAGAGGAAGAACTTCGCAAGAGCGATGAAGAGCGATTGACGGCATTTTATGCGCAGAAGGCGGAACTACGCCTGCGTCTGCGCGAATTGAAAGTTCATAGCGCGCAGCGGATTCTCGATGCCGAGCTGGCGAAAGCTGAAGAGGCCAGGCTTATCAGAGAAGGCGAAGCGATTAACCGGTCGGAATTGCGGCTCCGCCTGCGTGAATTGCGAGTCTACCGGAAAGTGCTGGCGGAAGCAGCACCGGTGGCGACGCCACGGGAAAAACCTACTGTGCCGCAAGAGGCTATTCAAGTGCCGCTTATTTTGGCGCCGCCCACCGGTCCTTATTGATTAAGTTTTTTCGCCCTCCTGAACAGCCACACACGAATGGCACTGGAGAGGTTTCGTGATCCCCGGGTCCGGTCGAGCTCTGCCACGACGGCTGCAATGGTTTTCTTTTCCGAACGGGCGCTTTCCTGCAGGGCCTGCCAGAATTCCGGCTCAAGCGAAAGCGAGGTGCGGTGGCCCGCAATGGTAAGCGAGCGCTTGAGGTCTTTGGTCATCGGTCTTCGCGCTTGTGCTCATCAAGCACTTTCTTTTCCAGTGCGCGTTTGGCCTTGTTCAATTCCTTTTCGGATTTCGTGCGACCGAAGGCGGCGCGATTGGCTTGGGCTACGGTCTTTTTTTCCGTGCGCTTTTTTTGTTTGCGAAAGTTGCGAAGATTGACGACCTCGGCCATCATTTTGGGGCCAGCATGTCTTCGGGGCGCACAATGGCGTCAAAGTCAGCGGCGGGAATTCCATCCTTGATGGCCTCTTCGCGTAACGTTGTGCCATTCTTGTGGGCCGTCTTGGCGATCTTTGCGGCGCGGTCATAACCGTATTTGGGAGCGAGAGCGGTTACCAGCATCAGGGAACGATCAAGGGCAGACTTGATGTTGTCTTCGCGGGCGGTAATTCCGATTACGCAATTGTCGGTGAAACTATTGGCGGCATCGGCCATGAGACGAACCGATTGCAGGAAGTTGTAGGCCATCACGGGATTGAAGACGTTGAGTTCAAAATGTCCCTGTGAACCGGCAAAGGTGAGTGCCGCGTGATTGCCGAAGATCTGCACGCACACCATGGTGAGTGCTTCGCATTGGGTGGGGTTTACCTTGCCTGGCATGATGGAAGAGCCGGGTTCATTCTCAGGCAGTGACAATTCACCAAGGCCGGAGCGCGGGCCTGAACCCAGAAAGCGGATGTCATTGGCAATCTTGAACAGCGATGCGGCAACCGTATTGATGGCACCGTGGGTCATCACCATTGCATCATGGGCAGCCAAGGCCTCGAACTTGTTGGGAGCAGAGGTGAATTTCATCTGGGTAATAGCGGCAATGCGTTCGGCCACCATTTCGGCAAAGCCCGCGGGCGCGTTGAGGCCGGTGCCCACCGCGGTGCCACCCTGAGCCAATTCCATAAGCAGCGGCATGGTTTGGTTGATACGCGTAATGCCGTTTTCAACCTGTTTGGCGTAGCCAGAAAATTCCTGGCCCAAGGTCACTGGTGTTGCGTCCTGGGTATGGGTGCGGCCGATCTTGATGATGTGCTTCCATTGCTGCGCCTTGTCGTTCAGGGCGTTGCGGAGCTTTTGCAGGGCGGGGATCAGCGCGTGGTGAATTTCTTCCGCACAAGCGATGTGCATGGCGGTGGGGTAAGTATCGTTGGACGACTGGCTCATGTTCACATGGTCGTTGGGATGCACGGGTTTTTTGGAACCCATTTCGCCCCCCAGCATTTCAATGGCGCGATTGGAAATCACCTCATTGGCATTCATGTTGGATTGGGTTCCGGAACCGGTTTGCCACACGGCCAGGGGAAAGTGATCGTCCAATTTGCCTTCAATAACCTCCTGGGCGGCGCTGACAATTGTCTTGCCGATGTGCGGGTCGAGGCGACCCAGTGTCATGTTCACTTCAGCCGAGGCGCGCTTTACTATGCCAAGGGCACGCACCACGGGTTTTGGCTGTTTTTCCCAACCGATCTTGAAATTGCCGAGGGAGCGCTGGGCTTGCGCCCCCCAATAACGGGTCGCATCAACTTCAATGGGGCCAAAGCTATCGGTTTCGGTGCGGGTCTTTTTCATCGGTCCCATATTCTGTCCAGTTGTTTTCCCATGATTATCATGGCTAGAAAGAAGAATGCAAAAAATTCCACGCGGCGTTTGGGTCCTGGGCTTCGTCAGCCTTTTCATGGATGTTTCGTCGGAAATGATCCATGCGCTGTTGCCAGTGTTTCTGGTTGGCAGCCTTGGCGTCAGCGCCATGCTTCTTGGCCTGATTGAGGGAATGGCGGAAGCTACCGCTCAAATCATGAAGGTGTTCTCCGGCCTGGTCAGCGACAGGTTTGGCAATCGCAAGATTCTGGCGCTTGCGGGGTATGGCCTGGCAGCTCTGGTAAAACCACTTTTCCCGCTGGCTGATGCGGCCCTGACCGTATTCATTGCCCGTATTGCGGACCGCATTGGCAAAGGCATCAGGGGAGCGCCAAGGGACGCAATGGTTGCTGACATCACGCCAGCAGAACTGCGCGGCGCTGCCTTTGGCTTGCGGCAATCGCTGGATACGGTGGGTGCTTTCATGGGCCCGCTTTTGGCTGTCGGACTTATGTTCATTTATGTGGACAACGTGCGTGCCGTCTTGTGGTTCGCGTGTGTGCCAGCCTTGCTTGCCGTCGGCATTCTGGCGCTTGGAGTACAAGAACCCAGGCATCAAGGTCTGCCTTCGCAAAAGCCCGGCCTGAATTTGGCAACCGCAAAACTGCTTGGAACCAATTTCTGGTTAGTGACCCTGATGGGAGCCATTTTCATGCTGGCGCGTTTCAGCGAGGCGTTCCTGATCATCAAGGCCTCCGAAGTTGGCCTGTCAACGCGTTATGTCCCGCTGGTTCTGGTGGTTATGAGCCTGGTCTATTCGCTGACCTCCTATCCCATAGGAGCCTTGTCCGACAGGATTGGAAGACGCGGGCTTCTTGTATTGGGACTGGCGGCTTTGTCCACCGCCGATGTTGTTTTGGGTTTTTCAAGCAGTATTGAAACTGTCTTTGCGGGCGTTGCCCTGTGGGGCCTGCATATGGGGCTCACCCAAGGGCTTTTGTCTGCGTTGGTGGCCGACACGGCGCCAACGGAATTGCGCGGCACTGCATTCGGGATATTCAGTCTGGTCAGCGGCGTGATTCTGTTGATTGCCAGTGTCTTGGCCGGAGTTCTGTGGGACATCGAAGGTTCAAAGGCAACCTTCATAACCGGTGCCGGATTTACAGCTCTAGCGCTTTTGCTCATGCCCTTGCTGCTAACTAAAGCTCATCCTTCCAAATAGGATTGCTCCAGGCGCGTTTGCCGGCGTGATCCATGCACACGACTCGAAACCACGGACTTTGCTTGGTAAGCAACCAGCCGGTTTCCAGCTTCTTCAAATCGAAGGTCGCGTCGGTGATGGATTTTGCGTTGCGCACCAGCGTGCGGGAATTGCCGCACAGCACGGTGATATTATCCACGGGCGAGCAGCTGATATTGATTTCTTGGCCTGCAACGGAAATATCGTGAATTTGCGGTCCCTGGCTGGAATAATAATGGCCCTTCTTGAGCGCATCGAGAAGCACTTCGGGGCCGAGGCTTTTCGCTTTCACCTGGACCCAGCCGCCGAAGTGATCCGGGGATTTGAAATGGGCATCGT
>JAHFPK010000247.1 GCA_023266715.1 Hyphomicrobiales bacterium
TGGCGGTGTGGGAAGGATTTTCGTTGCGCTGGTTCCAATCCGCGATGAACAATAGCCAAGTGCAGGAGGCGACAATCCGGTCGGTTTTCATCGCGGTGACGGCCGCTTTTTTGTCAACCATCGCCGCGACCATGGCAGCGCTTGCGACCACACGCACACCCGACTATCCAGGCCTTACGTTCAAATATGCATTTATCAACCAGCCCCTGATGGTTCCTGAAATTGTGACGGCAGTGGCGCTGCTGATCGTGTTCTCGCGCATCAAGATCTGGACGGGCTATTCGGGCATCGGATACCTGCTGGCGGCGCACACGGCTTTTTGCATTCCCTTTGCCTACCTTCCCATACGGGCCCGGCTTGAGAACATGGACCTGACATTGGAGCGGGCGGCCGCCGACCTTTATGCAACGCCGTGGAATGCCTTCAAGCGGGTAACCCTGCCGTTGATGTGGCCGGGCATGATTGCAGGGTTCATGCTGGCCTTCGTCACCTCGCTCGATGATGTGGTCATCACCGAATTCGTGAAATCGGGCGGGCAGGAAACCCTGCCAACCTACATGCTGGGGCAATTGCGCCGGGTCGTGACCCCGGAAATCAACGCCATATCGACGGTATTCCTGGCCATTTCAATTCTGTTTGTAACGATATTCTTCTTTCTGAACCGGAAACGGGTATAAAAAGGGTACTATTAAAAGGGTATAACGACACAAAACAAGGGAGAATGACATGAAGATCAAGTTGAAGTTATTGATGGCAGGAGTTGCCTTCTTGGCGACGGCGGGGATAGCCCATGCCGACGGCGAGCTGAATATTTTCAATTGGGGAAATTACACTAATCCCGATGTGATCAAGAAGTTCGAAGAAATATACAAGGTGAAGGTTACGATCACCGACTACGATTCAAATGATACGGCGCTGGCCAAGGTACGTGCCGGCGGCCATGGCTTCGACATGGTGGTGCCGTCAGGCAACTTCATGCCGATCTGGATCAGCGAAGGATTGCTGCTGGAGACCCGTCCGGACCAGATGGAGAATTTTAAGAACGTAGATCCCGCCTGGGTGAATGTTCCCTATGATCCGGGCCGCCACTACTCCGTTCCGTGGCAGTGGGGAACCGTGGGAATTGTGGTCAATACCAGCAAATACAAGGGCGACATCAATACCTGGGACATCATTTTCAAAACGCCTGACGAGTTGAAGGGCAAGGTGAACCTGGTTCCCGAAATGAACGACGTGATGGATGCTGCCATCAAGTACAATGGCGGCACGCACTGCTCGGTGGACAAGGAAGTGTTGAAGAAGGCCCGCGACACCCTGGTCAATGCCAAGCCGAATTGGGTGTCGATGGAATACTCCACCATCGACAAGATGGTGAAGGGCGATTTCCTGGCCACCAGCGACTGGAACGGCTCGGCCATGCGGCAGCGCCTGCAGAACCCGGACATCAAGTATGGCTATCCCAAGGAGGGCTTCACCACCTGGATGGACAATCTTACAGTGCTGAAAGATGCCAAGAACGTCGAGAATGCCAAACTGTTCCAGAACTTCATCATGGATCCCGAAAACGCGGCAGGGCTTTCGGCCTTCGCGCGTTACGGCAACGGCATTCTGGGCTCGGATAAGTTCATGCCGGCCGACATGAAGGACGCACCAGAACTGGTGATCCCGAAGGAGATGGAAGGGCACTATGAGTTCTCTACCGCGTGCCCGCCGGAGGCGACGGAAATTTACACGAAGATTTGGACGGAAGTCCTGAAGTAACAAAACGCAGTGTTGGCGGCCCCCGGAGTTCTGCTCCGGGGGCTGTCCTGTATTTACCAAGTCGCAAAGTGCTCCCATTTGATTTCGGGTGTGTTTATGACCATAATCCTTGCCAGCATTCTCGAAGTCCAAGATGCAATGAAGCAGAGAGGAACACAGCCATGAAATTTAAACTAGCGGCCGCGATAGCGGGACTTGCCATGTTCGCCGGCCTAGGCCAGGCCCATGCCGAGGGCGAACTGCATATCTATAATTGGGGCGACTATACCAGTCCCGAACTAATCACGAAGTTCGAGAAGCAATACAACGTCAAGGTGACAATCACCGATTATGACGCGAACGACACGGCGATCGCAAAGGTCAGGGCTGGCGGCCACGGTTTTGATATTGCGGTGCCTTCGGCGAGCTACGTGCCGATCTGGATCAAAGAGGGCCTGCTGCTGGAGTCAAGGCCGGACCAGATGGAGAATTTCAAAAACATGGATCCTCGCTGGGTCGATGTGCCTTTCGATCCCGGCCGCCATTACACGGTGCCTTGGCAATGGGGCACCAGCGGAATGCTCGTCAATACCAAATTCTATAAAGGCGACCCCAACACGTCCGCCATTTTCCTTGACCCGCCGGCTGAATTGAAGGGCAAGATCAATGTCGTGCCCGAGATGGTCGATATCATGCATCTCACAATCAAGTATGTGGGCGGCGAGCCCTGCACGGGCGACAAGGAGGTGTTGAAGAAGGTCCGCGATAAGCTCGTGGCGGCCAAGCCAGACTGGATTTCCATGGATTATGCCAATCCCGACAAATACGCCAAGGAGGATATTGCTGCCGGCGTGAACTGGAATGGCTGGTCATTCCGCGCGCGCCTTCTGAACAGCAATCTCGTCTATGGCTTTCCCAAGGAAGGCTTCCCGATCTTCATGGATAATGTGGCGGTGCTGAAAGACGCCAAGAATGTCGAGAACGCCAAACTGTTCCAGAACTTCATCATGGATCCTGAGAATGCCGCCATGATCTCAAGTTTCGCGCGCTACAATAATGGCATCAAGGGCTCCGAGAAATACATGCCGGAGGATATGAAGACGGCGCCCGAGGTAAATATTCCGGAAGACGTGATGGCTCATGGCTCATTCACGCCTACCTGTCCGCCGGACGTGCAGGAACTCTATGCCAAGATCTGGACCGAGTTGTTGAAGTAGCGATTGCAACCTTTGCCCCGGCGGGAAACTGCCGGGGCTTTTTTGTTGTCCGGGAAACATCATGCCATCATACAAGAATTCCGATCCGCGCCTGTCCATCATGGTGGGTTCACCACCGAACCTTGTGCCGCCGAAAATGGAGTGGGACAGACCGCCGTGGAACCGCTGGTCGTTTCAGCACGTGCGCGAGGTTTTGCCGACGGTGGAAGTTTGGCGGGGCTCTGGAATCGTGCGCGAGTTTACGCCGCGGGAGCGGAACCTCGATGGTTTGGCTGTCACCGACAGTGCTGGTGTGTTGACAACTCTCGCCGGGCATCTGGATGAGACATACACGGACGGTTTTCTGGTTCTGAAAGATGGCGTCATTGCCTATGAGCGTTATTTCAATGGCATGAGCCAGCGCACCTTGCACCTGTCGCAATCGGTGGCGAAATCCTTCACCGGCATTGTGGCTGGAATTTTGGTCGGGCGCGGCCTTCTCGATGTCAATGCGCCTGTCACGCAATATCTTCCCGAACTGGAAAAGACGGGATGGCGCGGGGCCACCTTGCAACAGGTGCTTGATATGACAACGGGCACTCGGTTTTCTGAAGAATACACCGATCCCTATTCGGATATCGGGCAATCGGATGTGGCGAGTGGCTGGAAACCCATTCCGCCCGACAGCGATCCTGGTTTCAAATGGCCGCGCCATATGTGGGAGCTTATCACTGGATTGGCGCAGACCATACGCCCTCATGGCGCGCTTTTCGCCTATCGTTCCATTGAAACGGATGTGTTGGCATTCTGCATGGAAAGGGCTTCAGGCAAACGTCTGGCCCAGCTGGTGTCGGAAGAAATTTGGCAGAAGGTGGGAGCGGAGGATAACGCCTGTTTCACCGTGGACAGCGCTGGCTTTGCGCTGGCCGATGGCGGCCTCAATGCAACGATGCGCGACTATGGCCGCTTTGGACAATTGATTCTGGAGAATGGCGGCGGGGTTATTCCGGCTTCGTGGATTGAAGCCACGCGCAGCGGCAATCACGGCATCTTCAAGGAGCCCTATACGCTTTCACTGCCGCACGGGGCCTACAAAAACCAGTTCTGGATTGAGGATCCGAAATCGCGGGCCATTCTGGCGAAGGGCGTGTTTGGGCAATTGATCTATGTGAACTGGGACTACAACATGGTGGTTGTGAAGCTTTCGAGCTGGCCGGATTTTCTCAACCGGCCGTTTGACGTTGCGACATTCGGCGCCATTCATGCGATTGGCAAAGCGTTGGGTTAGCTAATGACTACATCGTGATTCCGGGAAGCTTCAGGCTCTGTTCCTTGGCGCAATCCCTCGCAATTTCGTAGCCTGCATCGGCGTGGCGCATGACGCCGGTTGCCGGGTCGTTCCATAAGACGCGCTCCAGGCGGCGGGCTGCATCATCTGTGCCGTCAGCAACGACCACCATGCCTGCATGTTGTGAATAGCCGATGCCAACGCCGCCGCCGTGATGGATTGAAACCCAGGTGGCGCCGGATGCGGTGTTGAGCAATGCGTTGAGCAATGGCCAATCGGACACGGTATCGGAACCGTCGAGCATGGCTTCGGTTTCGCGGTTGGGAGAGGCGACGGAGCCTGAATCGAGATGGTCACGGCCGATGACGAT
>JAHFPK010000248.1 GCA_023266715.1 Hyphomicrobiales bacterium
CTGATGCTGAAGCCCTCGTCTTTATCAAGAAAGCCAAAGCTGCCGCCAACTTCGAGCGCCAATCTTGGATCGCTGAAGAAAACGACAACGGCCGCCACTGGAGCAAATCCCGGCGAAGTTGCATGACTTCGCCGACAAGGATTTGCTCCAACATATTGATTTGGCGCGATTCCTTTTCGGCAAGGTGATTCCACCTTGCCGGGAAGCGCGCTTGTCTCGAGCCAAAAAAGATCAAGGCCGGGTTTTGAATCCGGCCTTAAGTTTTTGGGAGGATATCAGGCTTTAAGTTTTGGCGTCAGCCAGTCGAACATTTTGTCGAAACCGCCGAAGGGATAAAGGTGTGGCGCTGCAATGCCCAATTCGGGACGGTCAAGGTTCAGCACCGCAAGCTGCTCGATAAATTCATCGGGCGTATTCACCGTCAACAATTTCGTAATATTCAGCGCCTGCTTCCTGATAAAGCGCGCCGAGTTTCCAACCCCGCACATGGCAGCATATTTGACCAATGTCTTGATCGTCGCGGGGCCGGGAATGCCCACGTGGATGGGTAGGTCAATGCCATTGTCGCGCAGCATGCTGGCCCAATAGGCCACAGGCGCTGCTTCAAACAAAAACTGCGTGGCAATGAAGCCTGCAATGTTGTTGGCTTTCAACCATGCCTGCTTTTCGCCAAGGGCTTTCAGCAACACGGCCTCTCCGTGAACTTTGGTGATATCGGCATTGCCTTCGGGATGGCCCGCGACGCCGATGCGCTTCACGCCATTCTTCTGGAACACATCGGTCTGCAGCAATTGAATGGCCGCATCAAACTTTCCCATGGGCGTTGGCGCGCCGCCACCCAGTACCAGCATTTGGGTCACGCCGGCATCACCCGCCAGTGCGCCAATGCGATTCTCTAAATCCTTTTCATCCAGCACAAAGCGCGCCGGCACATGGGGAATGGGTTCAAGGCCAGCCTTGCGTAAAGCTGTGACCGCCGCCAGTTGGCCAGCCACATCGGCGGGATCGATAAGCGCTATGAAGATTGGCGTGCCCTCGGGCAGGCGCTCCTGCAGCAGAGGCAGTTTTTCAATCTGCCTGGGAGTGATTTCAACGGAAAGGTTCTTGAGAAACACGGCTGAAGGATTGGCCATCAGATGGGAATTGGCTTCAGCATGAAAATGGGGAGCATTCACGAAAGGGCCTCCGGATAAGTCAGCCCCCAAATTGGCGATAACTGCCCCGACTCGCCCAAATATTTGCGACAGCTGGAATACGAAACCGACTATTTGCCATTGGATTGGGTCGGTTTCCGACTGCGACATGGCGCTGGTGGACAGAGGGCCGGAACTGTCGCAAAGATACGCTCTTGGAGAAAAACCATGTTTGGCGATAAACCCAAGGACGTGCCTCAACCCTTCGCTCTCATCCTAGTGCCGGAATTCACCATGATGCCGGTGACCTCGGCCATTGAGCCGTTAAGGCTGGCAAACCGCATGTCGGAAAAGGCCCTTTACCGCTGGACCATGCATTCGGTGGATGGCCAGCCGGTGGCCGCCTCCAACAACATCCTCACCATGGTCAACGGCGATCTGGAAACGGTGCCGCCGCATGCCACCATCATCGTCTGTGGCGGCCTCAATGTGCAACACCATTCGGACAAGCGCCTGATCAGCTGGTTGCGCAAGACGGCGCGCCGGGGCAACGATATTGGTGCTGTCTGCACCGGAGCCCACCTGCTGGCGGAGGCCGGCATTCTCGACGACTATAAATGCACTATTCACTGGGAGAACCTGCCGGGCTTCTCGGAAGCTTTCCCTGAAATCAACGCCACAGGCGGCTTGTTTGAAATCGACCGGGACCGCTTTACCAGTGCGGGCGGCACTACGGCGCTCGACATGATGCTCACCATGATCGCCAGCCAGCATGGGCCGGATCTCGCCTCGGCGGTTGCGGAAGCTGTATTGCATTCGCCCATCCGCCATCACAGCGAGCACCAGCGCATGTCGCTTCCTGCCCGCATCGGGGCGCGGCATCCCAAGCTCGTCGGCATCATCGAAAAGATGGAAGAAAATCTGGAAGAGCCGCTTTCGCCCAGTCTTCTGGCGAAACAGGCCGGGCTTTCAACCCGCCAGCTTGAGCGCCTGTTCCGGCGCTATGTCGACCGTTCGCCCAAGCGTTATTACCTCGAACTGCGCCTGAAAAAGGCACGCTCGCTGCTGCTGCAAACCGACATGTCGGTGATCAATGTGGCACTGGCCAGCGGCTTCTCAAGCCCATCGCATTTTTCCAAATGCTATCGCGCCTTCTATGGCCGCACGCCTTACCGCGAGCGCGGCATCCCGGTGATTGCGGCGGTGGCTTGATGTCCTTGTACAAGTATTAGTGAGGCCCCCAATTGCAGTTGGTCGAAACCTTCACGTCACTCGGCTTTTGCGGGCCTTTGCCTCTCTTCACGCCTGAGCAGTGTCTGCAGATTATCGGACATGAACAAGATGAAGCGCAGCCCGCAGCGCTCGACTGGTGGAAAGGCAGGGCAGCAAGCGATCCCTTCTATGCCAATCTTGCCAGCGATGAACGCATCATGAATCTGTTGCGTCCGATTCTTGGGAACGACATTGTGCTTTGGGGGGTGGATGTGTTGCAGCGCCACCCCAATGCCGTGCATCCGTGGCATTGCGACATCGAGAGCTGTTCGCCTGATGGAGGTTTCGCATCGGTTTGGATCGGCCTTGACAACACGAGCAAGGACTCGGTCCTCAATTTCATTTCAGGCACCCACAAACTGGGACGAACGATTCAAGAGGAAGCCAGTCATCGTGGCTTGAAGCGCGGCGAGGCGAACCGCGATGATGTGTTAAGCTGGGCCCGGTCGTTCGATCCCAATGTCCAAATGATCACTCCAGATATGAAAGATGGCGAGGCCCTGATTTTTGACGGAAGGCTTTGGCACGGCACTCACAATACCCGTGAATCAGGCACACGGACTGCCCTGCTCCTGCAATATGCAATGGCAGACCGTCCCGTAAGGATTATTGACCGCAATTACCTCGAGTGGCCATTCCGGTTCCAAAGCGACCCTTGGCCGCCTCTGCTCGTTGTGTCCGGCAGTGGCAATAATGCCGTGAATCGGCTTGTGGCGTTTCCGGATGGAGTGATGGTTTCTTGATCGGGTGCACAGTTCAGCATGTTGGTCTTCCCTTGGCCGAAGATAAAATTGGGGGGTGGATTCCGTATCCCCTGTTTGACGGCCTAACTCCCAGCCTTGCTTTCATGGGGTGCCATGTCTCGGTGCTTAGCCCCGGTTGCTGTCCCCATCCTCCCCATTCGCATGTCGAAGAGGAACTGCTGATTATCCTCGATGGCGAAGCCAACGTTGAAATTGCGTCAAGCGCGGTCGATCCATCTCCGCGGGTTGAGGCGCTCACTCCAGGACAATTCAGCTATTATCCGGCTTGGCAGCATCACACCATTCGCAACCGGTCGACACGTCCGGTAACCTACATGATGTTCAAGTGGTCGGTTGACACGCCAGGCATGACGGGTGGGCTGCCCGCAGGTGTATTTGACTACCGCAATCAGCTCGCAACCGAAGATTTCCGGGAGTTTGCCCCGCGGACTCTTCTCGATAACCCGACCGGTTGGCTCAATCGGTTGCACTGTCATGTGACCCGGCTGAAGCCGGGGGCCGGCTATGATCCACACGTGGACAACTACGATGTCGCAATTGTGATCCTTGCCGGGAAGGTTGAGACAATCGGACAAGTCCTGGAACCCTACGACGTCGTTTTCTATGGGGCGGGTGAGTTGCACGGGATGTGCAATGTCTCCCACGAAACAGCAACCTACCTCGTTTTTGAATTCGAACCTTCTGGACAACGTGATATCTAGCGACGAAGTTTAACTTGCAAGCTCCCTAGTGGCGCGTACGAGGATGCGGGCCGCGGCGGCCCAGGCGCCAAACTGATCCACCATACTCTGGCGGCCTCCCAATCGGGCGCGGTGCTGCTTGGCATATGAGGAAAAGTGCCAGACATTGCCTCCAGCATTCACCTCAAGAGCAAAAAGTGCGCCATCCTGTTCCCGCCTTAGGACATCGATACCAAGCAGCGGAATAGAGGGAAAAGCCGCATGAATCTGTCGGGCAAAAGATAAAACTTCTTCGTCAGCTACCAGGCGGTCACGCAAACCATGGATGTCAGCTTCCTTGTTCTCAGGTGCCCGGGGCTCCACAATGGAGTCCGCGATTGTCGCATCGTCTGCTGTCAGGTCCGTGCGTGGCAAGGCGCTGACCGAATAGGCGCTGTAGAGCGGCTCGCCGAGCAGTGAAAGCACGCGCCATTTGGACGGATATATACCCGTGTCCACGAATTGCTGAACGAGAGCCGGTGCCTTTTTAAGGGCGTGACCCTCAGGCAAATCACTGGTTTTAAGGTGGTGAAGCGATCTCGTCCGGAAAAGTCTTACACTTCCGCCTTTCGAGGTTAGGGTTAGCGACAAAGGCTTGAGGATCAAAAGCTCACCCCATTTCTCTTCGTCATAAACCTTTCCGAATGCGAAACGTTCAGTTAGTGGTGTGCGTATTCCTG
>JAHFPK010000249.1 GCA_023266715.1 Hyphomicrobiales bacterium
GTTGGGTACCGCCCCGACGCCCCACAGCAATTTGGCGAAGCGGTCGCTGCCTTCGAACAATTCATGGGTGGCAACACAGCGGCAATAGGCACCCGTGGCTTGGTAAATAAAGTATTGCGGAATGATGGTTTCGAAGCGGGCGAAGTGGTTGAACTGGAAAATCTGGCCATTTTCGATCAGGCCGTCCTCGGCATGGACCGCGATATTCATGCCAACGCGGCGGCGCAACAGCGTGAAACCCCGTACACACCATTGGTAAAACGGCTCGTTAATGTTCATTTCGGGGCTGCCGCTCATCGCGTCGACCTCCTGCCCTCACTCACTCGCCCGGGGCACCGGCTCGGTTTTCCCCAGTAGCCTAGGACAATTGTGCTAAAAGTTCATTTAAATTTATGTGGAGGTTTTGGCAGGAAATGGGGCTTCAAAAAGCCTCTTCGTTGAGCGCCATAAGCGATGCGGAGCCGGCTGTGATGCTGGATAAAAGACTGCCGGTTTCGGGGATGATCTTGGCCATGTAGAACCGGGCGCATTCGAGCTTGGCGCTATGGAAAATGTCGGTATTGCTGGTCAAGGCGGTTTCCGCCATCCGACACCACATATAGCCAATGGCGACAAGTCCGAACATACGCAGATAATCCGTCGCCGCGGCGCCCGCATCATCTGGATTGGCAAGCCCCGCCTTGCCCAGCCAGAGTGTGGCCTGCTGCAGCCGGCCAAAGGCTTTGGCGAGGGGTGCCACGAACTCAACCATGGCTGGAACCGCCGACATCTGTTCGAGATAGGCACCGACGGGATGAAAGAAGCGCCGCGCCAGCCGGCCCGTGCCCATGGACAGCTTGCGCCCGACGAGATCCATGGCCTGAATGCCGTTGGTGCCTTCATAGATCTGGGTAATGCGTGAATCGCGGATGAGCTGTTCCATGCCCCATTCACGGATATAGCCGTGGCCGCCATAAACCTGAACGCCATCATTGGCGGCGCTGAAGCCGTGATCGGTGAGCATGGACTTCACAATGGGCGTCATGAGGGCCACAAGATCATCGGCGGCCTCGCGTCTTTCAGCGTCCGGATGGCTCATTGCAATGTCAAGTTCGTGGCCAATCCACAGCGCCAGGGCCCGGCAGCCTTCGGTCATGGCTTTCATTTTCATCAGCAGCCGCCGGATATCCGGGTGAACAATGATGGGGTCAGCGGGCTGATCGGGGAATTTGGTGCCGGTTGCCGCGCGCATCTGCAACCGGCTTTTGGCGTAGGTCACAGCCCCTTGATAGGCTGCCTCCGCAACGCCCAATCCCTGAATCCCCACCATGAGCCGTGCTGCATTCATCATGGTGAACATGGCGGGC
Organism: Hyphomicrobiales bacterium; assembly: GCA_023266715.1. Classification (GTDB taxonomy): domain Bacteria; phylum Pseudomonadota; class Alphaproteobacteria; order Rhizobiales; family Aestuariivirgaceae; genus Aestuariivirga. The sequence goes on from JAHFPK010000249.1 coordinate 1,347, forward strand.
AGGCCTTTATGGGGTGCCCCCACCAGCCAGGCTTGCGCGCCGTCAAAATTCATTACGCAGGTTGGCGAGGCCTTGATGCCCATTTTCTTCTCAAGCGCCCCGCAGGCAAGCGCATTTCTTTTGCCCATCGTGCCATCGGAATTCGGCAGGAACTTTGGGCAAACAAAAAGGGAAATGCCACGCACACCGGGCGGTGCATCAGGCAATCGGGCCAGCACGAGATGCACAATGTTTTCGGTCAAGTCGTGTTCACCTGCTGAAATAAAAATCTTCGTGCCGTGAATGCGGAAGGAACCATCAGCAACAGGTTCAGCACGGGTTTTGATGAGGCCAAGGTCAGTGCCGCATTGGGGTTCCGTCAGGCACATGGTGCCGGACCAGGAGCCATCAACCATTTTTGGCAAATAGGTGCTTTTCAATTCATCGGTGGCATGGGCTCGTAGCGCATTATATGCGCCGTGGGTGAGGCCGGGAAACAGGCCAAAGGAAAGATTGGCCGAGCAGATCATTTCCTCCACCGCAAAGTTTACCGGCGAGGTGAGCCCCTGCCCGCCATATTCGGGATCACAGGCAAGCCCGGTCCAGCCGCCTTCGGCATATTTCGCATAGGCCTCCTTGAAGCCTTGGGGCGTGCGGACTGATCCCGCTTCGAACGTGCAGCCCTCCTCGTCACCACTTCGGTTGATGGGTTGCAAGATGTTTTCGCAGAAGCGGCCCGCCTCTTCCAGAATGGCTGCCACAACATCGGGCGAGGCTTCAGCATAGGAAGCGATGGCGTTGCCTGAGTCCTGCACTTTCAGAACGTCAAAGAGGATAAATTGCATGTCGCGCAGGGGCGCTTTGTAGCTGGGCATCGTCTACCTCAATTCCGCAATGGCTTGCCGTCCGCCAGCATGGCTTCCATTCTCGCCAGCGTTGGCCCTGTCCGAACGAGCGCCATAAAGGCCTTTTTCTCAAGCGCGCAGATTTGGTCTTCGCCGATGGTATCCACGATGTCGGTGGCGCCGCCAGAAAGCACATTGGCCAAATGGCCTGCGACGACGACATCATGCGGCAGTGCCAGGCCCTGTAGCGCGAAACCATCAACTGCCAGTTTCAAAGCAGCGCGCGCCGTTGGCCCCGGTAAATGGAGCTGAACTGGTTCAGGTGGCTTGTAACCCCCGGCAACCAATTTGAGCGCCAATGCTTTCGCATCTGCCAGCAGACGGTCGCGGTTCATGGTAATGCCGTCGGATTTTCGCAAGAATTTCATCTCCCTGGCCTCTGCCGCCGACCTGGAAACTTTCGCCATTGATATCTGTTCGAAGGCCGCCATCACGCTTGGCATCGGACCCTTGGGATCGCGCGGGCCTGGCAAATGGCGGATCAGCATTTCCTTGCAACCACCCCAGGCGGGCACAATGCCAACGCCGGTTTCGACGAGGCCCATATAGGTTTCGGCATGAGCCTGCACCGCCGCGCAATGCAGTAAAATTTCGCAGCCACCGCCAAGAGCCATGCCGCTTGGTGCGCCGACGACGGGAAACGGCGCATATTTCAGCGCCCGCATGACCGACTGGCCCTGCACAATCAATTGGTCCAGCGTGGGCCACACGCCGATGTTGGCGGCAAAGAGCGCCAATCCGATATTGGCCCCGACCGAAAAATTCTCGCCCTCGTTATGAATGACGAGGGCGCGCATGCCTTTGCCGGTAATCTCAAGGGCCTGCATCAGCATCATGAGGCTATCGGGATCAAGCGTGTTCATCTTGCTGTGAAATTCAAGGCAGGCCACTCCGTCGCCCACATCCCAGACACTGGCAGAGGCATTCCTGGCCAAAGGTTTGCCCACACGCTTGATATCAGAAAGCTGTATCGTGCCTGATTGCCGAGTGATGGGCATGTATGAACCACCGGCACCAAGCTGTAAAACACTTTCGCTGGCGATCTTGTAGAAGCCGCCCTTCGTCGCAGCTGCTGCGAGAAGTGGCGGAACCGCGACGCCTTCGGCCGCCAGCCGCTCGGCAAACCACGCGGCGCCGAGTTGGTCGATCATTTCGAAGGGGCCGCGCTTCCAGTTGAAGCCTGCCTTCATGGCGAGATCGACAGAAACAATATCATCGGCAATATCCGGCACCAGGGCCGCGGCATAGGCCAGCATTTTTGAAAGTGTATTCCATGCAAATTGGCCACCGCGATCCCTGTGGGTCAGAAGGGCGCGGAGGCCCGCCTTTGCCGCATCCACCGACTCCAGCTTGGTCGGCGCCGAGGCCGCATATTCACCGGTCTTGAGACTGATCGATTCCTTTACCCTTTTCCCGCCAGCCGTATTCAGGCGATAGAATCCACCCTTGCCCTTGCGGCCCGTGTAACCATCGGCAATCATTTTTGTGAGCAGAGGAAAATCGGATGGAAGCGAACGATAGGCATCGTTCTTTGGCAGGACCATGCGGAATGACGCATCGACATGGGGCTGCAGATCGAGGCCTACCAAATCCATGAGGCCGAAGACGCCAGACTTGGGTGCGCCGATCGGGCGGCCCATCACGGCGTCGGCCTCTTCCACCGTCAGGCCAAGTTCACGTGCGGCGTTCACCGCAGCCTGTATCCAGAAGACTCCGATGCGGTTCGCTATAAATCCCGGCGTGTCCTTTGCCTTCACTACCGTCTTGCCAAGCCGCTCGTCGGCGAAGGCCGCGATGGTGCTTATGGCGTCGGGCCTTGTCGCTCTGCCTCCCACGATTTCCAGCAATCGCATGTAGCGGGGCGGATTGAAGAAGTGGGTGATGCAGAAATCGCGCGCGGTGCTTTCAGGCATTCCTGCCATCAACATTTTCAGAGGAAGGGTTGATGTATTTGACGACAGGATCGAGCCCGGTTTGCGGGCGGCCTCGATCCTGCGATACAACCCCTGTTTGACATCCGGCCTTTCGGCCACGGCTTCGACGATCCAGTCCACATCGGCGAGTTTATTGAGATCGTCTTCGATGTTTCCCGGCGTGATCAGTTTGGCGGCTGACTTCGACATCAGCGGGGCTGGATCGGCCTTGGCCAGACGCTCCAACGCGGTTTTGGCGATGCTGCTGCGGTCGGTGGAATTTGGCGGTACGATATCAAGCAGCAAGACAGGCACTCCGGCATTGGCGATATGGGCGGCAATTCCGCTGCCCATGACCCCTGCCCCGATGACGCAGGCCTTGGCGATGCTCACGATACGGCCTCAAGAATGGTGGCAATACC
>JAHFPK010000250.1 GCA_023266715.1 Hyphomicrobiales bacterium
ATAGGAGATTTCATGGGCATGATTATGCCGCTGGTGATGATCATGGCCGTGTTCTGGTTCCTCCTCATCCGCCCGCAACAGCGCAAGATGAAAGAACACCAAGAGGTGATCAGCAAGATTTCGCGCGGCGATACGGTTGTGACAAATGGCGGACTGATTGGGCGCGTTGCCAAGGTTGTCGATGATAAGGAACTGCTGGTGGAAGTGGGCGAGAACGTGAAGGTTCGCGTGTTGCGCCAAGGCATCAGCGATGTGCGAGCCAAAGGCGAACCCGCCAAAGCCGAAACCAAGTAAGACACTGCTAAATGCTTCATTTTTCCCGATTTAAGGTCATCGCCATTCTAGCATCGGTATTGATCGGCCTGATATTCGCGTTGCCAAACGCGCTGCCAACCGCGTGGCAAGACATCATGTTGAAAACCGTCGGTGCTAAATCCATGACCCTCGGCCTTGATCTTCAGGGCGGATCGAACGTGGTGATGGAGGTCGATAAAAAAGATCTCAAGGACCAACTTCTACAACAGCTTTCAGGCGATATTCGAGCCGCCCTGCGCGAATCCAAGATTGGCTATAAGGGTATAACCAAGTCAGAGAGTGGCGTGTCGGTCCGCCTGTCGGATGTGGCAGATTTGGACAGGGCAAGGACTGAACTGAAAAAACTGCAACAACCCTTGGGCGGCGGGTTGTTTTCCACCGGAATCGGCGTGAATCTCTACAATTTAGGAAGTCAGGACGAACTTCTGAGTTTTACTTTCTCCGACCAGGGATTTGATGCCAAGGTCGCGCTGGCAATTAAGCAGTCCTTGAAGATTGTCGAAAACCGCATCAATGCCTTGGGAACATCCGAACCGGTCATTCAGCAACAGGGCAAGGACCGCATAGCAATTCAATTGCCCGGCATTCAAAATCCTGATCAGGTTAAGAACGTTATTGGCCGTACCGCCAAATTGACGTTCCAGCTCCTCTGCCAGGAACAACCAACGGGGGCGAACCAAAATCCACCACAAGAGTGTAAAGCGCTGCCACTGAAGGAAAGGCCGGATCAAATCCTCTGGGTACAGACTTCAAGCAGGGCTACCGTTGATGGCGCGGATCTGAGCGATGCCCAGCCAAGCTTTGATCAAAATAATCAGTCTGTCGTGACATTTCGTTTCAACCAAAAAGGCGCTTTGCGCTTTGGCAAGTTGACAGCGGAAAATGTGGGCAAGCCCTTTGCCATCATTTTGGATAACGTTGTAGTAAGCTATCCGAACATCAATGAACCCATCCTTGGCGGATCGGGTCAGATATCAGGCAATTTTACCACGGAAGAATCGAGTAACCTTGCAGTAGTCTTGCGGTCCGGCGCCTTGCCTGCGAAATTGACCATTGTTGAAGAGCGAACGGTAGGGCCGAGTTTAGGTTCTGACTCCATCAACGCGGGCTTCAATGCTGCCATGATCGGGCTTGCACTGGTGATGGTTTTCATGGTCGTGGCTTATGGCCTGTTCGGCCTCTTCGCTGACGTCGCTTTGCTCATCAATCTTACGCTGCTCATTGCTGTCATGTCGGCTGTTGGTTTCACGCTGACTCTGCCAGGTATTGCCGGTATCGTGCTCACCATGGGTATGGCGGTTGATTCCAACGTCATCATCTTTGAGCGCATCCGTGAAGAATGGCGCAATGGCCGTACCGCCCTGAATTCGATCGAGACGGGATTCAAGGCAGCTCTGGCCACCATCCTCGATTCAAACCTGACGGCACTTATTGCCGCCGTGGTTTTGTTCGGTGTGGGGTCAGGCCCCGTCCGCGGCTTCGCTATCACTCACGCCATCGGCATTCTTACGACCATGTACACGGCTTACACGGTGACGCGCTTCATCGTAACGCTTTGGGCGCGCTGGGCGAGGCCCAAGGAGGTTCCGCTCTAAGAGCGGAGTAAATCACATGAAATTCAGACCTATTCGTTTCATCCCGGACGATACGAAGATAGCGTTCATGCGGCTCAGCCGCTTCGGCTTCTTCGTGTCCGGACTGCTGTGTTTGGGCGCTCTTTTGCTGTTCGTCTTTGTGGGACTTAACGTCGGCGTTGATTTCAAGGGCGGCACGGTTATCACCATTCGCACCGAGCAAGTGGCCCACCTTGATAACCTGCGTGCAACACTCGATAGTCTAGGCCTCGGTTCGATTGAACTTCAGGAATTTGGCTCCCCCAATGACGTCTTGATTCGCGTCGGCACCCAAGAAGGAGGCGATGCGGCTCAACAGGTAGCTGTAGAAAAGGTCAAGGCAGCACTCGGTCCCGGCGTTGATTATCGCAGCGTCGATGTCGTCGGACCCAAAGTCTCGGGCGAATTGGCTGAGCAGGGCATTATCGCGGTTGTCACCGCCATTCTCGGTATCTTGATCTATGTTTGGGTGCGTTTCGAATGGCAGTTTGCCATTGGCGCAGTGGTATCACTTTTACACGACGTGCTTTTAACCATTGGGTTGTTTTGCCTTTTGCGAATTGAATTCAACCTTCAGATCATTGCGGCGATTCTGACAATTGTCGGCTATTCTCTTAACGATACCGTCGTTGTTTTTGACCGAATCCGCGAGTTTTTGCGCAAGTACAAATCCATGCTGCTCGCGGACCTCATCGATCATTCGATGAACTCGGTTCTGCCGCGCACCATTCTTACTTCGGTCACCACCATGCTCGCTCTCGTCGCGCTCTATATTTTTGGTGGAGAAGTGTTGCGTGGCTTCACCTTCACAATGATCTGGGGTGTTGTCGTGGGCACCTATTCTTCAATCTTTATCGCTTCGCCGGTTCTCATTCTTTTGGGTACAAATCGTGAAGGCGCAAAGGAACTGGTGAAGGCGAAACTGGTCAGGCCTTGAGCGCGCACTACCCCGCGCGAGCCGCCATTGATGCCTATGGCAATGGCGGCTTCCGCTTTGCCGGCATGTCGCACCAGGGCTCATTGCTTGTGCTGCCCAGCGGCATGTATCGCTGGGATGTCAGTGATCTTGCTTCGTTGAATACAAAGGATTTCGAGCAGGTATTTGCCGAAGCCAAGGATATTGATTTTTTGCTTCTGGGCACAGGTGGCGCAATGGGAAGGCCGGCAAAACCCATCATCGAAATATTTGCCAGGCAAAACATGCCGCTTGATTTTATGAGCACCGGTTCAGCCGTTCGCACCTATGGCGTATTGCTCGCTGAAAAGCGTAAGATTGCTGCAGCCTTCATCGCCGTGCAGAATGCCATATGAGCGATCATTGCGAGGAACTTGTGGCGAAAGCTGATAAGGATCGTTTCCTCAGCTGCCTTTTCGCACCCGAAGCTGCGAGGCCTCATATTTTTGCGCTCTATGCCTTCAATGTGGAAATCGCCCGGATCCGTGAAGCCGTAAGCGAACCGCAGATCGGACTCGTGCGTCAGCAGTGGTGGCTTGACACTATTGACGGAATTTACGCGGACCGCACACCGGACCACCCTGTGGCACAGGCACTGACGCTGGCCATTGCAAAAGGAGATCTGCCCAAACACGCGCTGCACAATCTCATCACCGCCCGCGAATTTGATCTTTATGATGATCCTATGACAAGCCTTGTTGATCTCGAAGGCTATCTCGGTGAAACCTCATCCTCTCTCATTCAAATGGCCGCACTGATCCTGGGCAAAGGTGCGGCAGAAGCGGCTGGTCTAGCCGGAGTGGCCTTCGGGCTTGCGGGGGTGTTGCGAACGCAAAAGGCCCGCTATCTTCCACGCGATATGGTTCAAAGCGTTGGCGAAAAGGAAACCACAAGGCAACTATGCGTCCACGCCCGCAAGCGTCTGACTGAGGCAAGGGCAACGCTTGGAATCATTCCGTCCCCTGCCATGCCTGCCTTTTTGCCGGTAAGCCTGACAGAACTCTATTTGTCTCGAATCGAAGGTGGAGGCACACTAGAAGTCTCACAATTCCGCCGCCAGATTGCCCTCTGGTGGGCGGCGCGAAATAATCGCTTCTGAAAGGATTTCCCATGGGACTGGCGGCACGATTTGAGAGGCTTGTTCCCGACATTGCTGCCGTTCTCGCGCGCTTTCCCATTCCGGCGGCCCTTTCGGTATTGCTCTGTGCTTATGTCAACTTCGTTTCGATAGGCAGCGGCTGGAATGATGATGGTGAAGTGATCGCAGGTGCCGGCGCCGCCTTCATTGCATCCGGTGCCGCCCATCTCTTTTCCGAGGGCCGCGGGATATCCCGCATTATCAGCATCCTGATTGCCTTTGTTGCAGCCGTAGTGGCAGCGGCTTTGGGCTATTTCACCAAAATCTTTGACAGCAATTTACTCTTCCTATTTGCCGGCCTCATTCCAGTTTTGATGATCGCGCCATATCTGAAAGACAATGCAAAGCAGGGCGCACTTTGGCTGTTCAACCTGCGCCTGGGCCTTGCGGTTCTTTTGTCAATTATCATTGCGGCTCTCTTTGCGGCAGGACTCTCAACCATTGTTGAATCCTTGAATTTTCTTTTCGATGCCAATCTCCATGGCGATCTTCATGAACATATTTGGACTACCGCTGCATCGCTAGTTGCTCCCATCTA
>JAHFPK010000022.1 GCA_023266715.1 Hyphomicrobiales bacterium
GATGATGCGCGACTTGAAAAAACTTTTTGATCCCAGGAACATCATGAATCCCGGCAAGGTCTTGCCGCAATGATAGCCTTCCGCGAACTTCATGATGTGGATGTGGAAAGCATTGTTGCCCTTTGGAAACGCTGTGAATTAACACGCGACTGGAATGATCCACACAAGGATATTAAATTTGCGCGCGACGGCAAGACGTCCACTGTTCTGGTTGGCATTGTTGCGGAACGCATTGTTGCCTCAGTGATGGTTGGCCATGACGGGCACCGGGGTGTTCTCTATTATCTGGTGGTTGATCCCGTGTTTCAAAAACGTGGGTTTGGAAAGGCCGCCGTTGCTGCCGCAGAGGCATGGTTGCGGGAACGCGGCGTGTGGAAAATCAATCTCATGGTGCGCAGTGAGAACGAAAAAGCCGGACGTTTCTATGAGCGCCTGGGCTACGAGGTCAATCCGGTGACCAGTTTCGGCAAGCGCCTAGACGGCGCTTAGCGATTGACCTTTCGGTCAAAATTTTTCCGTTAAGGTTAATAATTTACTAACACGGCAGCCGTCGCTGGCATCTTAACGATGTTTGTTAGATATTAATCATTGTTAACAATCGCACCACTTGGCTCCTGCCAACGGAGAACCGGAGCTGTGGCTTGATGCGAGCAAAGACAAGTGGGCGGCAGTAACTTACCTCGAGGAGAGAGAAGTGAATCCACTACCGGACGAAAATGATTGGGACGCCTTTAACAATGCCCTTCCGACACCCCTGAGTGGCAAAGCCGAGAAAAAGCCGGCTGAATTGCGCCTTTCAGATAGACAGGCCCAGCCCGTGCCATTTTTCAATATTGCCGGCCAGTTTGGCGCCAAACTGGTGCAATTCGCGAAACCAGGCGTGAGCAAAAAGGTCCTGGCGGCGATGGCGGACGATCCGGATCCCGCAGCATCCCTGGCGAACATTCGCAAGCTTCTGGTTGGCCCCACACGCAACCTGCACGACGCGATGTTTGAAGAAGTTGTCACGATCCTCGAAGAATCCGATCGCGAGGTTCAGCAGGCGCTGCGGGCCCTGGAACACAAATGTGGCAGTCTTTCCCACATCACCGACGAGCTTGTTTCTTCATCCGTGGAGAGCCGGGATCAAAACCGCAAGCAGACCGAGCTTCTGCAAAAGGAATTGCAAAGGTCCGCAACCTCCCACCAGGAAATGTTGTCTGAGATGTTTTTGGTGATTGACTCAAAAATTGAAGAGTTGACCACGCAGGCTAACCTGAAAATTGAAGCCCTGGTGAAAAGAATCGAAACTGACATGCGTGAGGCGGCCGAAATTCAGGAACGAAATATGCGCGAACTGGAAGCGAAATGCCTGGCCAGCAGCGAGAAAGCAACCGGGCTTCTTGAAACCCGCTTGGCCCACCTCGAGAGAAAATCGAACAGCGATAAAGACGACCTGAGTGAAGTTTTTACCGGTGGTTTTACGAGTATTGCCGACCGTTTAAAGGCGCTGCGTGAAAACTAGCCGATCCTTTTCGTTTCGCGGGCAACATGCAGGGGTCGAGTTGCCCGACGCGCAAGCCCAGATGCGCCACCGCTTACCTTGCAGGCAAGGGCCCTCAACCTAGAACAGGTTGAGCTGCGCTTTCGGTTTTGGCGGTGGGGGTCTGCGATCTATTATGGTTGGTTCGAATACAAAATAATCCTCAGGAGCAGGTTTCAAAAACTGCATCGCCTCCTCCGCTTCAAGATTCGCAACATCGAGCCATTGGACAAAATTTCCCGGATGGATGACTGCAGGCATGCGGGTATAGATTTGTGCGATGACGTCATTGGGCGTTGTGGTGATGATGGCGGCGGTTTCAAGTTCCGAGCCGTCGGCGCCCAGCCAATGCTCCCACAATCCGGCGAAGGCAAAGAGGCCGTGATCGGGGCGATGAACGAAATGGGGGATTTTTTTACCTGGCACATCACCCAGCCATTCATAATATCCATCGGCAGGAATGAGGCAGCGACGGCGCCTGACAGCGTGACGGAACGATGGTTTTTCCAGCAGCGTTTCACTGCGCGCATTGATGAGGGGCTTGCCAGGCTTGATTTCCTTCACCCATGACGGGATCAACCCCCAGCGCACCAGGGCAAAATGCCGTTCTTTGTTTTCGGTGCGAATGATGGCAATGGGGCTTTGGGGCGCCACATAGGTTCGTGGCGGAAAATCTGGCTTCTCCATATAGTTGAACAGCGATCTTGCTTCTTCCGCCGATTTCTTGAAACTAAACAGGCCACACATGGAGCCACCTTAACCCGATGACCGCCCGTCAACAATTCCCCAGGCTTGGGGCATCGGCTTGCGTTTGGAAAGACGGTCAGGTGCTGCTTATCCAAAGGGCAAAGCAGCCCGCAGGACTGTGGAGCCTGCCCGGCGGCCATGTTGAGTTTGGCGAAACGGCGCTGGCGGCGGCCCAGCGCGAATTGTTGGAAGAATCGGGCATTACGGCTGATCTCACCGAATTTGTCGGGTTCTATGAAATCATCCGGAAGAAGCCCCTCTTCCACTATGCCATTGCCTGTTATGGCGGGTTCTGGAGATCGGGCGAGGCGCGCGCTTCCAGCGATGCGCTAGCCGCAGCATGGGTGAGCCCAGCGAAGCTCCAGGGCTTTGAATTTGCCCCAAATGTCCGGGAGGCCATTGTCCGCGCCCAAGCCCTGCTGGGGCTTTGACTCAAAATTCACTGTTCATATTAACCCTTTTTTAAGGAACGAGTCGCGGAATGCCACGCCTTTGCTATGGTGAATTAACGAATGCGGGGCTGGTGGAAAAGCGCTGTGGGCGGGGATTAATGCCTCAATTGAAAAGACTTTTATGCTGAAATTTAGGACAAAACCGGTGCCCGCGACTTATCCGGCCGAGGCCAAGCATTTGGCGCTGCGCTACATTCTCGATGCCTGGGAAGAAGCGGTTTACGAGGGGCTTGATCCGGATTGCATCGCCACCGCCGCGATATTCGCAGCCCTTTCGGACATGGTTGCAACCTATGGCGAAGAACCGGTTGCGGCGATGTGTGCAAAATTGCCGGAGCGCGTCAGGGCCGGCGAATTTTCCGTCGCCCAAACCAAACAGTGATCAATCGAAAGCCTTCAGCAACAGCAGGAAGCCGAAGGCGGCTACCAGAATTCCTGACCAGCGATTGATCCTGTCCAAGGCCGAAGTGCTTAGCCTGGTTTTCAACCGGACAAAGAAAAAGCTCAAGAACAGCCACCACAGCGCACCACCCATGGCAATGCCGATGATAACAATCGCCGGCCGGAAGGGCGATGCGCTGAGAGCCAGCATGCCGCTCATTGAACTGAAAATGGCAAGATAGCCCAGGGCAAGACCCGGATTGGTCACCGAGAGCGAAAAGGTAAGGCCGAATCGGGCGGAATGGGGACCGGGCATGAGATCGCTTGCGGCAAAATGTGCGCGCGCCGTTCGTATTCCCAAGATGATCAACAGAATCCCGCCAGCGGTCTGCAGGAGTTTGGCATAATCCAGGATGAGATGTTCAACCGAGTGAATGCCGTAGGCTGCAATTCCAGCTATCAACACGTCGGCAAGCACGGCGCCCAAGCCAGCAAGAAATGCTACCTTCAAGTCGTGGTTCAGCGCAGTGCGGATGACGGTCAGATTGACCGGACCTAAAGGAGCGGCCATGGCCAAGCCAATGCTCACACCCGCGATGATCAACTTCAAATCCATGATCTACCTGATATCCACAACAACACGGCCGCGCACACGGCCTGCAACAATTTCGGCGGCAATGCGCGGCACATCTTCCAGCTTTACGTGGGTGGTGAGGGCCGCAAGTTTATTTACATCAAGATCGCGGGCAATGCGGTCCCACGCCTGTTGCCTGCGGGGCAGCGGCGTTGTGACGGAATTGATGCCAATCAATTTCACGCCGCGCAATATAAATGGCGCAACCGAGGTGGGCAGATCCATGCCCTGGGCAAGTCCGCAGGCGGCGACGGTGCCGTCATTGTTGATTTGCGAAATGACATTGGCGAGTGTGGTGGAGCCTACGGAATCGATGGCACCGGCCCAGCGCATTTTGCCCAGGGCCTTAACCGGACCATTGAATTCATTGCGGTCAATGATTGTAGAAGTCCCAAGTTTTCTCAGAAAATCCGCTTCTTCAACGCGGCCTGTTGAGGCCGCGACCTTGAAACCAAGCTTGGCGAGGAGCGCAATTGAAACCGTACCCACGCCGCCAGCAGCGCCGGTGACCAGCACTTCGCCATCAGAGGGCTTTACCCCTTGCTCTTCCAAAGCCATGACGCACAGCATCGCGGTAAAGCCTGCAACACCTACGGCCATTGTATCCGCCGGGCTCCAGCCTTTTGGCACAGCCACCAGCCAGTCACCGGAGACGCGGGCCAATTCAGAAAAGCCGCCGTGGTGGTGCTCACCAACGCCCCAGCCATTGAGAATGACCTTGTCGCCGGGCTTCCAGCGAACATTTGAAGATTTCGTCACCGTGCCGGCAAAATCAACGCCAGGGATAAGAGGGAATTTGCGAATTATGGGGGCCTTGCCGGTGATCGCCAGACCATCCTTGTAGTTCACCGAGGAATGGCTGACGGCCACGGTCACGTCGCCCTCCATGAGATCGGCTTCGGTCAATGCAACGAACTGAACCTGTTGGCCTTGATCAGTTCTGGAAATTTGAATGGCGCGGAAACTCTCGGTCATGCCCCGTCCTTTAGCGCAGGTAAAGCTTCCATAAACTTAACGGGTTGGCCGCCAGATTTACCTAAAATTTGATCATCCCACATGACTTTGCGGCCACGCACGAAGGTGCCTTGAACCCAACCTGTGACTTCATAGCCGTCATAGGGCGTCCAGCCGCATTTGCTTTCAATCCATTTGTTCTCGATCCGCCGTTTTTTCTTGAGGTCAACAATGGTGAGATCGGCGTCATAGCCCTCGGCAATGCGGCCCTTGCGGGAAATGCCAAAAATGCGGACAGGACCATGGGAGGTTAGATCCATAAAACGTTCGATGGAGAGGCGGCCCTTGTTCACATGATCAAGCATGACGGGAACCAGGGTCTGCACACCGGGCATGCCTGAAGGTGAATTGGGATAGGGCTTGGCTTTTTCTTCGAGCGTATGCGGCGCGTGATCGGAGCCCAGGATATCCACAATGCCGGACTGCAAGGCCTGCCAGATGGCGTGCTGATGCTCCTTGGAGCGAACCGGCGGATTCATTTGCAGCAGGGTGCCGAGCCTTGCGTAGTCATCGGATGACAGGGTCAGGTGATGGGGCGTTACCTCAACGGTTGCCACATCCTTGTTGGCAGCAAGCAACGGCATTTCGTCGGCAGTTGAGACGTGCAGAACATGAATGCGTTTTCCAGTCCGGCGCGCGATACGGATGAGGCGCTCGGTGCAAAGCCTTGCGGCTTCGGCATCGCGCCAGACGGGATGGCTGGCGGGATTGCCCGCAACCTGCTCGCCCAGGCGCTGGCGCAGGCGATATTCATCCTCGCTGTGAAATGCGGCGCGGCGATTGGTTTGCGCTAGAATTCGCGCAACCCCTTCGTCGTCCTCCACCAGCAATTCACCGGTCGAAGACCCCATGAAAACCTTGATCCCGGCACAGCCCGGCAGTTTCTCAAAATCGGCAAGCTGGTTCACATTCTCCCGGGTGCCGCCCATGTAAAAGGCGAAATCGCAATACATGCGGTTGGTGGCGCGGCGGACCTTGTCGGCAAGGGCTGCTGCGGTGACGGTGAGCGGCTTGGTATTGGGCATTTCAAAAACGCTGGTGACGCCGCCCATGACCGCCGCGCGGCCGCCCGATTCCAGATCTTCCTTGTGTTCAAGGCCGGGCTCACGCAGATGCACCTGGCTGTCGATGACGCCGGGCAGAATGTGAAGGCCTTTGCAATCCAGGGTCTCGGCCGCAGAGAATTCGCTGAGGTCGCCTAAGCCTACGATGCGGCCTTCATGGATGGCCAAATTACGGGCTCCGACGCCATCGTGATTGACCAGGATTCCACCCTTCAAAATGAGGTCAGCTATGCGTTTCATCCCGCTTCCTTGATTGTGGCGCAAAGCGACCGTAAATGGTGCTGATGGTAAATTCTAGCTTTTTAATGCAGGTTCTGTGGGAACGGGCGGTTCTGAGCCTTGAGGGGGCGGAGGCCGAGACCTTCCTGCATAACCTGGTGACGGCAGATATTCTGGGGCTGGTCGAGGGACGGGCAAGGTATGCGGCCCTGCTCACGCCGCAGGGGAAAATCCTGTTTGATTTCTTTGTGCTGAAAACGGCTGAGGGTTATCTTCTGGATTGTTCGGCTTCGCAGCTCCCAGAGCTCAAAAATCGCCTGATGTTTTACCGGCTGCGTGCCAAGGTGACAATTGCGGAGCGCAAGGATTTGGAAGTTGGCGTTTCACCAGGCCAACCGCCCGGACTTATGGCCTATGTTGATCCGCGCACGCCTCTTGTTGGATGGCGTATCATCACAGAGAAAGGCAAACTGCCGGTGGGTTCCGGTTATGAAGTACTGCGCATCACATTGGGCCTTGCTGACTCTGATGGCGATATTGGTACAGGACAACTTTTTCCCCATGAAGCGAATTTGGATCAGCTCGGTGCTGTGAGTTTTACGAAGGGTTGCTATGTAGGGCAGGAAGTCGTATCGCGCATGGAACACCGCGCCACGGCACGCAGTCGCATTCTTCCCGTGCAGTTTGATGGCGCAGCGCCGCCACGCGATGCGGCGATCAAAGGTGTTGAGAAAACAGTTGGTTCAGTTTTGTCATCGGCTGAAAACATTGCGCTTGCACTTATTCGATTGGATCGCTTAGGCGAGGCAGAACAGCCGTTGCTGACAGATGGTGTCAGGACTCATGTGCATAAACCAGCGTGGGTGAATTATGACGTGCCATCAAAGGATTACGCCTAGTGTCTTCCATTCTACATGAAGACGGAATTTGCCGCTGCAAGTGGTGCGGCACTGATCCCGTTTATGTTGCCTATCACGACACGGAATGGGGTGTGCCGGAATACGATTCACGCGCCCTCTTTGAAAAATTGCAACTTGATGGCTTTCAGGCGGGACTTTCTTGGATCACAATTTTGCGCAAGCGTGATGCCTTCCGCAAAGCCTTTGACCATTTCAACCCAGCAAAAATGGCGCGCTACACGCCGGCAAAGCTTGACCGTCTGATGAACGACACGGGCATCGTGCGCAACCGCTTGAAGATTGAAGCCAGTGTCAGCAATGCGCAAGCATATTTGGCAGTTCCAGATTTTTCGGCATACCTTTGGAACTTCATGGATGGCAGGCCGTTGCAAAACAAGTTGCGCAGCGCGAAAGACATACAGGCCTCAACGCCGCTGGCGGAAAAGATTTCGAAGGACATGAAAAAACGGGGCTTTCGTTTTGTTGGCCCCACCATTGTTTATGCTTTCATGCAGGCCTGTGGATTGGTGAATGATCACATGGTTGATTGCCACCGTCATGAGGCGGTAAAGAAATTGGCGCGGTAATATGGCAAAGGAACTTCGCGCATGGCAACGGATGCTTTCGGGGCGCAGGCTCGATTTGCTTGATCCCTCGCCGCTTGATATCGAGATTGAAGACATCGCCCATGGGCTGGCGCGTGTGGCCCGCTGGAATGGCCAGACCAAAGGCGACCATGCCTTCTCGGTGGCGCAGCATTGCGTGCTCGTCGAGGCCATTGCTTCCCACGTCAACCGGCAATTCGACAAGCAATCACGGCTGATGGCGCTCCTCCATGATGCGCCGGAATATGTGGTGGGCGACATGATCTCGCCCTTCAAGGCTGCCCTTGGACTGGACTACAAGTCATTTGAAAACCGCTTGCTCAGCGCCATTCACGTGCGCTTTAGCCTGCCGCCCAAAACCCCTTCGGAATGTGAAGTTGAAATCAAGCTGGCGGATAAAATGGCGGCCTATCTGGAGGCCACGCAGCTTGCGGGGTTTTCCGTTCCCGAAGCGGAAAAGTTCTTTGGCCGCCCTAAAGGGCTGAATGGCGAGGGATCGCGAAAATTCCTCCACCTGAAGCCATTGGCGCCCAATGATTCGGCGGCCCTGTTTCTCAAGAAGTTCAATTTGCTGGTGTAATGATGATTATTGTCTGCGGTCTCAATGCGGTGCAAGATCTGGTGGATACCCATTCCGTCGGCCGCGTTGTCAGCCTTCTCGGTCCCGAAACGCCGCATCATAATTTCAGGGGCATTGCGGCTGATCAACATTTGAAGCTGACCTTTCATGACGTTGTGGAAATGATGGACGGGTTTTCAGCGCCCCGGGCAACGGATGCGGAGAAACTCATTGAATTCATTGAAGACTGGGATAGGGCCAATCCCCTGCTTATCCATTGCTGGGCGGGCATCAGCCGTTCAACCGCTTCGGCCTATACTGCCCTTTGCATGCTGCGGCCAAAGGCCGATGAAGAGGAACTGGCCTATGAACTGCGCGCAGCTTCGCCTTCAGCCTCGCCCAATCGCCTGATTATTTCCTATACGGATGCGCTTTTGGGCCGCAACGGCCGCATGTCGCGGGCTATTGAAAAAATCGGCCGCGGGGAAAATGCCTTCGAAGGAAAACCCTTCATTTTGCGGCTGTGAATTATTTACGATGCGCGTAAGCCCAGTAGAGTTCGCGGGCTTTTGCCGCAATTGGACCGGGCTGCAGGGTGCGCTGTTCGATGGTCGTCACGGGCGTGACCTTGCTGTAATTCCCGGTTGAGAAAATCTCATCGGCGTCGAGCAGGTCCTGCCAGTTCAAGCTGCACTCGTGCACCTTGATTCCAGCGCTCGTCAGCAAGGAAATAATCCGCTGGCGGGTTATGCCATTCAGGAAACAGCCGTTGACAGCGGGCGTGAAGGCCTCACCATTTTTTGCGCACCAGATATTTGCCGTGGTGAGTTCTGCGACATGGCCAAGGGGGTCGAGCATCACGGCGTTGTCGAAGCCCCTGGCCTTTGCATCGCGAATGGCGCGGGCGGAATTGGGATAGTGGCAGGCGGCCTTTGCATCGGTGGGCGCGTATTCGTTGGAAGGCCTGCGAAAGGGTGAAAGCGTTATGGAAAACGACGTGGGCTTGGGCAACGGCGCATCATAAACAGACACTGAAAATTTTGTGGATTCGGGGTCAACATCGACAAAGCCGGAAGCTGCCCAATACATGGGGCGCAAATAGAGCTCGGCGGTTTTCGGAAATTTTGCAATGCCTTCCCGGATGATGGCTTCAATTTCCCTGGCATTCTTCAAAACCTTGAGGTCAAAACTCTTGGCTGAACGCACCAGACGCTGACAATGGAGATCGAGATCAGGGGCCACACCTTCAAAGACGCGGCTGCCGTCAAATACGCAGGATCCCAACCAGGGCGCATGGTCCATGGCACCCATAATAAGCGGATTGCCCTTGTGCCAAGTGCCCTCAAAATAAGTCCAAGCGGTGCCGTTGGTTTCGTTCCAAGCCATGACAGGTCCTCTTGCCTCTATATTAGGCGCAAGAAACACAAACAATAAAGGCGCCACCGGGGCGCCTTAGACATGGCACTATGCAAATTGTTCACGAGTCGGAATAGAAGATATGGCGGCCGATCTTCACCAGGCGTTTCATGTTGCCAGCCCATTTCGGGCGCACATAATCGGCATGATAATTTGTGGCGGTGCTCATTATTTGCATGGATTTGGTGCCGTCCATGGCTTTTTGCGCAATTCTCTTGGAATTGGCCCAGGCGGCCGGCTGCTTCACATCATCAGGCAGGCCATCACAGGCAAAGGAGAACTGACAGGAATTACGCTGATTGGAACCCTGGTAAACCACGCCGCAAATAGTTTTGGGATAGGCCGGATCCTTGGTGCGGTTCAAAATTACACGGGCAACAGCAAGCTGGCCAAGTTCTGATTCGGAGCGGGCCTCAAAATAAACGGCACGAGCCAGGCAATTTTCTTCAGCGAGACGAATGCGGCGCTGGGCCACGACGGCCTGCTTTTCACTGCGCTTCAACTTGAATGATTTTTCAATCTTGGCCGGCGAAGGGGCAAGCGCCAAACGCTTTACCGCCGGAGCCGTAATATCAGACTTGCCGCTGAGATCAACAGAAGCCGGCGTAATGAAAACTTCGGCATTGGGATCAATATTGACGAAATCGCCCTTGCCAAAGCTCACCACGGTTTGCTTGTGCAAGACATTCAGGTTCACGATATCAAAATTCTCGCCTTCGGGCAGAAGCGATCCCTTGGCAATAATGTTGGTTACCGGCGAAATGATATTCAGAGTTTGCTCATCGGAAGACAGGTTATGGGCAACGGCATTCTGGCCCATGTAATTGCCAGCAAAGGCAAAGGCCGCAATCAACATCACGCCGCCAAATACGAAGGGCGCATATTCCTGGATGATACCACCACTCTCCACACGCATATCGGGATACGCGGGAAAATCACTCATCGGCCTTTGATTCTGGCGTTTTCCCTGCAAATCCCCTAGTCCTGCTGATGGCTCAGTCGCAATATTGTTTCACTAACGGAAACATATACCCTTCGCGTTTAGCATAGGTTAACCATGCCAGCAACCAAAACCGCCTCAATGCCGTCTTTTTTTATGCCCTTTTTAAACAAGGGTTAACCTCTCGAAAGTTCAAAAAATTATTTAGTTATTTCTGATACTTGCCTGCGCCGCAGCGAGCCTTGCAATAGCAATTCTGAAGGGCGAACAGGATACATAATCTAACTTGATTTCCTCGCAGAAATTTATTGAGGCGGGATCGCCCGCATGTTCGCCACAAATTCCAAGCTTCAAATCGGGCCGCGCCTTTCGTCCGCGAGTCGTGGCGATTCGCAGGAGTTCACCCACACCATCAATATCAATTGAGATAAAGGGATCGGTTTTCAAAAGTCCCTTGGCGGTATATTCGCCAATGAAGCGCGCACTGTCATCCCGGCTGATGCCAAGTGTTGTCTGGGTGAGATCATTGGTGCCGAAGGAAAAAAATTCGGCGGACTGCGCTATCTCGGCGGCACGCAGGGTGGCGCGCGGCAGTTCAATCATGGTGCCCACGAGATAGGGCAGCTCAAGGCCACTTTCCTTTTGCACGGCTTCAGCTACGGCCACGACGCGGGCGCGCACGTAATCGAATTCGAGTTTGCCGACAACAAGGGGAATCATGATCTCCGGAATAGGCGCCTTGCCATATTTTTGCGCCACCTCAACGGTTGCCTCAAAAATTGCGCGGGCTTGCATCTCGGCAATTTCCGGATAGGAAACGGCCAGGCGCACGCCGCGATGGCCCAGCATGGGGTTGAACTCCTGCAACTCGCCAACACGAGTGCGCAAATATTCCGGCGCAATGGAAAGATCATGGGCGAGTTCCAAAATTTCATGTTCGGATTTTGGCAGGAATTCGTGGAGCAGCGGATCGAGCAGGCGGATGGTCACCGGCAGGCCTGCCATGATTTCAAACAACTCAATGAAATCCTGGCGCTGCATCGGCAGGATTTCATCGAGCGCCTCCTTTCGCGCTTCTACCGTTTCAGCGAGAATCATCTTGCGCATGGGGCCGATGCGCTCGGCACTGAAAAACATGTGCTCGGTGCGGCAGAGGCCGATGCCTTCGGCACCGAAATATCTGGCGGAGCGGGCTTCATTGGGCGTTTCGGCATTGGCCCTGACCTTCATGCGACGCGAGGCATCGGCCCATTCCAGGATGGTGGCGAAATCGCCGGAGAGCACGGGCTTCTGGGTGGCGATATGGCCCCTGAACACGCGGCCGGTGGAGCCATCAATGGTAATCGTCTCGCCTTTTTTCACAGCAACGCCAAGGGATGTCATGGTTCCGGCTTCATAATCAATGCGAAGGCCGCTGGCCCCCACCACGCAGGTCTTACCCATGCCGCGGGCAATCACAGCGGCGTGGGAAAGTAGCCCGCCGCGCGCGGTCAGCACGCCTTCAGCTGCGTGCATGCCCTGAATATCCTCTGGACTGGTTTCACTGCGCACGAGGATGCACGGCCTGTTGCGGGCCTTAAGCTGTTGAGCCTCGGTCGCATCAAACACAACCTGGCCCGAAACAGCGCCGGGAGATGCGGCAATGCCGATTGCGAATATGTCGTGGGTTTCCGTTGCATCAAGGGTGGGATGCAAAAACTGGTCAAGCATCAGGGGATCAACACGAAGGACTGCCTCTTTCTTCGTGAGCAGACCCTCACGCACCATATCGACCAGCGTTTTCAGTTCCACCCGCGCATTGATCTTGGCAGGCTTGGTTTGCAGAAGCCAGAGCTTGCCATGCTCAACCGTGAAGGTGACTTCCTGAATGGATTTGAAGTGGCGTTCCACCTTGTGAAGTGCAGATTTGAGTTGGGCCGCGAGCTTTGGAAATTTTTCGACAAAGGCAGGGGCTATATTTGGAACATTGGCGCCGGTTGAAAAATTGCGCGAAGTCGCCACGCCATGAATTTGTCCGCCATACGCCATCTCTTGCACAATGAGCGCTGAAGAATTATTGCGGCGCGATGCTGCTTCGATCACGCCCCGCAATTGCTGGATCATGTCCTGCGGGAATATTGCGCGTGACTTCTGTTCGATGAATGACTTGTATTTTGAGATGAGATCCGAACCCTTGTGCGCAGTGAAAATATCTTCAAAATCGGCATGGCGAAGAGCCAGAACATTGACCGCATAATTTTCGATGAACTGGCGGTAGAGATCATAGGCCATGGGACGGTCGTTCAACCGTGCCGCCAGTGCTTCAACGGTTTGATCATTCAGCCCCACATTCAAAATGGCTTCCATGTAACCGCGCGTGTGGCCGTTCACACTGGGTCGCACGGCGAGGAACAAGGGCTTTGAACCAGCGCCAAGTTTTTTCACGGCCGACGCAAGGCTGGCGGGGCTGAGATCGGCGGCATTCGCAATGACAAACCCTTGAGGGACGGACAGGCCAAGACCTGCCATGGCATCCAAACCTGCGGACTTGGTGCCAAGCGATGCCGGGCATTTTCCTAACGGATATGTCGTTTTCCTCGCCATATTGCAGTGCAGCAAACACGTTGCTGGCGGCGGGGTCAAGTGGTCAAATTTTAGGCAGCCTGCAGTTTTGATGTTTTCCGGCCTATAAGGAGCCAGAAGGCGATACCCATGTTGAGCAAGTTCCAGGCGATGCCATGGAGGAAGGCGGCCCGATAGGAGCCGGTGAGGTCAAAAATTTCGCCGGACAGCCAGCCGCCGAGCGCCATGCCCAGAACTGTAGCCGTAAACACAAGGCTGATGCGGGTTCCGGCTTCCCTTGCCGGGAAATGGTCTCTGACAATCAGGGCATAGCTCGGAACAATTCCGCCCTGGGCAAGACCGAAAAGGGCGGAGACAACATAAAGCGAGGCGAGGCCATCGAAGGGAATGTAAAATAGGAGGGCCAGGCATTGCAGGAAGGAGCCGATGATGAGGGTTCCCACGCCACCGATACGGTCCGCCAGAAATCCGGAAGCCAGCCGGCTCACCACACCGAAGCCCAGCATGAGGGAGAGCATTTCAGCGCCGCGCGCCGGGCCGTAACCCAGGTCGCCGCAATAGGCGATGATATGAACCTGGGGCATGGACATGGCGACACAACAGGCAAGGCCGGCGAGGATAAGCAGGCCCTGCAGCACGGGCGTTCCATCGGGAGCTTGTTCGCCATTCCGCGCAACGCTGGAGGGGCTTGGTCTATCCTCCAATGACGTGCGGCGGCGCAGGAACAAGGACAGCGGCAGCATGAGAATGATCGTCAGAATGCCAATGCCCATAAAGGCCGAGCGCCAACCATAATTTTGAATGCCCCAGGTCAGGATTGGCGGCCAGATCGTGCCGGCCAGGTAATTGCCGCTGGCAACGATTGCGACCGCAATGCCGCGGCGCTTTTGGAACCAGAGCGAGACATCGGCGACGAGCGGCCCAAAGGTTGTGGCACAGCCGAAGAGGCCAACGAGGCCTGCCTGGGCCGCCACATACGTCCAATAATTGGGGGCAAGGCCAGCGGAGATGAAACCTACGCCCAGCATGATCGCACCAATGAACATGGGCACCATGATGCCGAAGCGATCGGCAAGCCTGCCCATCAGCACGCCGCCAAGGGCAAAGCCGATCATGGTCATGGTATAGGGAAACGAGGCGCCGGAGCGGTCAACGCCGAATTCAACCTGGATGAAGGGCAAGACCACAATGCCCGCCCAAAGGCCAATGCCGCCGATGGTGGACAGGGCAAGGGACACGGCAAGGCGGAGCCAGGAATAGCGGCTGTCTTGGATGGCAGAGGTCATGTGTTTGTGTAGCCCGCTCTTGTGAAGTGGTCAAAATTTACAAAGCGAGTTTTGGATGTGGGTGATGCGCGCGAGGCGCATGGATTATTTTTTTCTTCTCCCCTTGAGGGAGAAGGTGGACACGCGGAACGCGTGGACGGATGAGGGGTATGCCGGAACGAAGGCCCCCTCATCCGGCGCTTCGCGCCACCTTCCCCCTCGAGGGGGGAAGGAATAAATTTCAGGAATCACCCTTCGATTTTAGAGAAATCAGCCACAGCCAATGTCGCCGCGCGGATACGATTCAAGAGCTTCAGACGATTCTCGCGGAAGGAGGGATCATCGGCATTCACTGTCACCTTGTCGAAGAAGGCATCGACGGGGCCGCGCAATTTGGCGATTGCTGTCATGGCGGCGCCAAAATCTTCATTCTCAACGGCTTTCCGCGCATTGGCTTCGGCGGCAGAAACGGCGCGGTGCAAATCGCGCTCCTCGCCCTGAATGAGAAGCTGTGGATTGGGCAGGCCATTGAAGGAGCGGTTGTCTTTCTTTTCTTCGATCTTCAAAATGTTGGAGGCGCGTTTTACACCGGCGAGCAAGTTCTTGCCGTCATCGCTGTCGAGGAATTTTGACAAGGCTTCGACGCGACGCACGATCATCAGTAGATCATCCTGCCCACCAAGCGAGAACACCGCGTCTATGAGGTCATGACGTGCGCCCTGCTCTTTGAGATAGACTTTGAGACGGTCGGCGAAGAAAGAGAGGAGGTCAACAAGCTGAACATTAATTTTACGAACATTCCATTCAATTAAACCAATTGCACGTCCGCCACCAAACCAATTTCCTGACGCCTTATCTTGCGTAGTGCCAAAAGTTAGTCGTTCATCTGCTGCTACAGATAGTGAAATCAAAGGTAGTCGAAGACCAGATTCCGCAATCGCGCGAATTATACCCAATGCCGAACGACGCAACGCATAAGGATCCTTCGAACCCGTTGGTTTTTCGTCGATGGCCCAGAAGCCGACCAGCGTATCGAGTTTGTCAGCGAGCGCTACAGCCTGACCGATCTTGGAAACTGGGATTGAATCGCTGGGGCCCTGGGGCTTGTAATGATCGCGGACAGCTTCGGCGACTTCTTTGTCTTGTCCCTGATCAAGCGCGTAGTAGTGGCCCATCAGGCCTTGCAACTCGGGGAACTCGCCGACCATGCCGGTGACGAGATCGGCCTTTGCGAGACGTGCTGCGAGTTTTGACTTCTCCACATCGGCCTTGATTGTCTTGGCGATTTCACCAGCCAAGGCTTCGATGCGCTTGACTCGCTCCCCCTGGCTGCCGAGCTTGGTGTGGAAGGTTATCGTGTCGAGCTTCGGCAACAGGTCTTCGAGTTTCGTCTTGCGGTCCTGGTCCCAGAAGAATTTTGCATCGCTTAATCTGGCGGCGATGACGTTGTTGTGTCCGGCAACAATCATCTTGCCGCCATCGCTTGCCACCATGTTTGAAACCAGCAGATAGCGATTCGAAAGCTTGCCCTGCTTGACCCGCAGCGCGAAGCATTTCTGGTTGTTCTTGATGGTGGTGACAATGACTTCCGGAGGCACGCCCAAGAAATTCCTGTCGAATTCGCCCATCAACACCACGGGCCACTCGACGAGGCCAGCGACTTCCTTCAGCAGGCCTTCATCCTCGATTATTTCGAGGCCTTGGGCAAAAGCGAGATTCTTGGCTTCGGTGCGGATGGTTTCGGCGCGGAGGTTCGCATCAATGATTACGTGTGCCTTATGGAGCTTTTGCGTATAGTCCTCAAAGCGGCGGACTTCTATTTTTTTCGTACTCAGGAAGCGGTGGCCAAGTGTTGTGTTGCCACTTTTGATGCCCTCAATCTCAAAGGGCACGACTTCGCCATCGAAGGTGCAGATGATGGAGAGGAGCTGGCGCACCCAGCGCAATTCGCCGGAACCCCAGCGCATGGATTTTGGCCAGGGGAATTTGCGAATGACGTCGGGCACGAGTTCCGCCACCACATCGGTTGCGGCGCGGCCCGGTTTTTTGATGGAGGCGAGATAGAACTTGCCCTTCTTGTCGTCCTGAACCGTCAATTCTTCCAGCGTCAGTCTTGTTGACTTGAGAAAGCCGGCAATGGCGGGCTTTGGCGCATCGGTGCGGGGGCCTTTGCGCTCCTCCAGCATGTCGGCGGCCTTTGCGTTCAGGCCTTCAACGGAGAGCACAAGGCGGCGTGGCGTGGCGTGGGCTTGCGCGCCTTCATAGGTGAGGCCGGCATCCATCAGGCCATTGGTGATCATGGCCTTCAAATCCTCCGCCGCCTTGGCCTGCATGCGGGCGGGAATTTCTTCGGAGAAAAGCTCTATCAGGAGTTCAGGCATGGCTAACTCCCGTCCACTACATTTCCTTCTCCCCTTGAGGGAGAAGGTGCCGCGAAGCGGCGGATGAGGGGTGTGGCTCCGCATGAATTGTCCAAGAAGGAACTCGCGGAACGAGACCCCTCAACCGTCTTGCGCCTTTGGCGCAATCCACCTTCTCCCTCAAGGGGAGAAGGCAAAAAGGCGCGTAACACCATCATGCTTTACCTCCCGCCGACTTGCTCCAGGCTTCGCAGCAGCCTTTGGCGAGATCGCGCACGCGCAGGATATAGGCCTGGCGTTCGGTGACGGAGATCACGCCACGGGCATCAAGCATGTTGAAGGTGTGGGAGGCCTTGATGCACTGGTCGTAGGCGGGGAGTGCCAATGTGTAATTACCATTCAAGCTTTTATCGAGCAGCGCCTTGCATTCCTTCTCCGCGTCGATGAAATGCTGGTGCAGGATGCTCGTATCGGCGTCTTCGAAATTATAGTGGGAATATTCCTGCTCGGCCTGCAGGAAGACATCGCCATAGGAAATTTTCTTGGCGCCTGAGAGGCCGTTGAAGTTCAGATCATAGACATTGTCGACGCCCTGCACATACATGGCGAGGCGTTCGAGGCCGTAGGTCAATTCGCCGGAGACGGGAGAACAATCAAGGCCACCTACTTGTTGAAAGTAAGTGAACTGGGAAACTTCCATGCCATCGCACCAGACTTCCCAGCCAAGGCCCCAGGCGCCGAGCGTGGGGCTTTCCCAATCATCTTCGACAAAGCGGATGTCATGGAGCTTGGGATCAATGCCGATGGCAGCAAGCGAGCCCAGATACTGCTCCTGCAAATCGGGCGGCGATGGCTTGATGATGACCTGATACTGGTAATAATGCTGGAGGCGGTTGGGATTCTCGCCATAGCGGCCGTCCTTGGGGCGGCGCGAGGGCTGCACGTAGGCCGCGGCCCAGGGCTTTGGCCCAACGGAGCGCAGGGTGGTTGCGGGATGGAATGTGCCGGCGCCCACTTCCATATCGTAAGGCTGCAAAATCACACAGCCCTTGGCGGCCCAATACTGGTGCAGGGTGAGAATCAGGTCCTGAAATGATTTGCTCGGATTTAATGGCATTTGCGGGCGCAAACTAGGGACGCGGTCCCATGAGGTCAAGCGCTTTAGAGGCGGCGATAGACGTGGGCCCTTGTGGTGAAACCTGATTCCGTGGGCGAGTATGGCATGGGGTGATAGACCGGCGTTGTTTCAACGGGTGCCACCAACCCCTTCTGGCAAAGCTCCTCA
>JAHFPK010000251.1 GCA_023266715.1 Hyphomicrobiales bacterium
CTGCAATCCCACACCTGGCTTAGCGCGGGCAAGGGCCACAACAGCCTTGAAAGCATAGCGGGCGCGCTGTGAAATCATGTCTATAGAATTAGTCGTAATAGAGGGTGATTTTCAAGATATTTGATGCATCAAACAGGAAAGCCCGCCATCTCGTTGAGACAGCGGGCTTTTTTTGGTTGCGGGAGCCAGATTTGAACTGACGACCTTCAGGTTATGAGCCTGACGAGCTACCGGGCTGCTCCATCCCGCGTCATTGACGCTGGCGGTATGTAGCAACCTGCCCTGCCTTTGGGAACCCCTTGCGCAAGTTTATTTGCGATTCCATGACAAAACGTGGAATCTGACGTTAAGTAGGTCCAAATCTGGACCAGCCCGGGACGGCCTGCGCAGTGTTCAAGGACGAAACATGGAAAACAAACTCGCTCTCATCACCGGAGCATCGGGCGGAATTGGTGAAGCCTTTGGGCACGTGCTAGCCGCCGAAGGCTATGATCTGGTGCTGGTTGCACGCAGGGATCAGGAGCTTCACCGGGTTAAGGGTGTGATTGCGGCCAAGCATGCGGTGGCCGTTCATGTCATTGCACTTGATTTGAATGAGAATGGTGCAACGGAAACATTGGCGGCCGAGATGGCCAATCGAAACCTGGTTCCAGCCATCGTCATCAACAATGCCGGTTTTGGCCTTATAGGTCCATCGGTTGAACTTTCACGGGAAGAGCAGTTGCGCATGGTTGATCTTAATGTGCGGGTGTTGACTGATCTTAGCTTGCGCTTTCTTCCCGCCATGATTGCCGGCAAATCCGGCGGGATCATCAATGTGGCGTCGGTTGCGGGATTCATGCCCGGTCCGATGATGGCGGTTTATTTTGCCACCAAGAATTACGTGTTGAGTTTTAGCGATGCGCTAGGTTCGGAACTCAAGGGCACGGGAGTCAGGATTACCACACTCTGTCCCGGCACGGTTAAAACGGCCTTCCAGGCACGCGCCGGACAGAATGAGCGAAGTTCCACACTGTCAGCTTTCGATGTGGCGAGCCAGGGATGGGCTGGATTCAAGCTCCACCGTCATATTGTCATCCCAGGCCTGTTCAATCAGCTGGTGGCCTATGGCCTGCGCGCTACGCCCAGGCGTATCATGCTTCCTTTTGTAAAACGGATTATGGGCAGGCGCCGGGCGACTTGAATGGCAGACATGGGGACTTCGCAAAATAATAAAATCCTGATCATCGTTCATCAGGAAAGATCGACACCAGGGCGCATTGGCATGATGCTCAAGGCCATGGGATTTGCGCTTGATATACGACGGCCCTGCCTTGGTGACGCCCTGCCTGAAACGATGGATGAACATGCGGGCGCCATCATATTTGGCGGTCCGATGAGCGCCAATGACAAGGAGTCGTGGATTACCCGTGAGATAGACTGGATAGGCGTGCCCTTAAAGGAGCAGAAGCCGTTTCTCGGCGTGTGCCTTGGTGCGCAGATGCTGGCTTTGCATTTGGGCGGCACCGTTGGCTCCCACGCGGAGGACCGCGTTGAAATCGGCTACTATCCCATTCAGCCGGTGAATGGCGGTGATTGTATCAGTGATTGGCCGCAGAAAGTCTATCAATGGCACCGCGAAAGTTTCACCTTGCCGCGCGAGGCAAAACTTTTTGCCAGCGGCGAGCATTTTGAAAACCAGGCTTACCGTTATGGTTCTGCCGCCTATGGCATTCAGTTTCATCCGGAAGTAACACGCCTCACGATGCATCGCTGGGTTGTCACGGGAGCTTACCGGTTTTCATTGCCCGGTGCGCAAAAGGCAGATGAACATTTGTCAGGCCACTTGATTCATGATTCTGCGGTGAAGAACTGGCTTTCACAATTTTTGCAGCGCTGGCTCATGCAGGTTCCCGAAATGATGCAAAAAACTGCCTGATCGGTCGAAGCGATACAGCGAATAAACCGGCTGTTAAGCACTTTTCGCCTTCTTGGAAACGCTTTCGAAACCCTGTTGCCCCATGATGGCTTCATGACACGCAGAACCTTAGCAGGGGATGTGTCAGGGCCAATCCGGGATTTTGGTATTGCGTACCCGAGCGCCAAGTGTTTGCGAGGAGCTTCCAGTCGAAGCTCCTCGTTTCATTTCAGCTTGCAGTTACTTCGCTGTAGAAGCAACGCTGGGCGATGATGAAGGCGACGGATCAGCCAAGGGTCGGCCGGCGCGAAAGATATCAGGGCGCGGCGGCAGTTTGGGTTTTACTTTGGGCATGGGCAGCAGACCTTCGCGCTGCAATTTCTTGCGGGCCAGCTTCCTGACGCGGCGAATTGCTTCAGCCTTTTCCCGAACGCGGCGTTCGGATGGTTTTTCATAAGCGCCGCGCAGCCTGATCTCACGCAAGATGCCTTCGCGCTGCATTTTCTTCTTCAGGACCTTGAGGGCCTGGTCGACGTTATTGTCTCTGACAAATACCTGCATGCATTCCTCTTCTCCGCTAATAAAATGTTGAAGGTTGTGATGAAAGTCAGGGAGTTTTCTTCCGCCACAGCTGATAACCATTTGCAGCGATGCCTGTTTCAATTGCCTCGCGGCGCAGTCCATGGGGCGGAACCTGATCGGGGCGCAGGACGCCAATGCCGGCCCAGGGAGCAAATTTCTGCGGAAGCTTGTCACCAGCCGATTCCATTGCAAAACCATGCAATGCGGCAGATTTCTCCGAGCGAAACATGAAGAGATTGGATTTGGCTGTCATGGGTGCTTTCCTTTATCGAGATGAAAATAAAGCCGCGCTCCCCTTGCGAAGAACACGGCCCCTTCTGGATCGGTACTTACAACCCGACGACTAGCGTCGAAGAGCGCCGACTCAGTTCTGTCCTCGCCCGCCGCCGGTACATCCGCGGTCGACGGGTTTGAACGAGAT
Organism: Hyphomicrobiales bacterium; assembly: GCA_023266715.1. Lineage (GTDB taxonomy): Bacteria > Pseudomonadota > Alphaproteobacteria > Rhizobiales > Aestuariivirgaceae > Aestuariivirga. Next base: position 2,901 of record JAHFPK010000251.1, read on the forward strand.
TTGTTAAGTTAGTTCGTTACCTGCAAGCGATCTGCTGATGCCTTGCCGGTGCGCTTGTCGGTGGCAATCTCGTAGGAGACCTTCTGGCCCTCGTTAAGACCGCTCAAACCAGCGCGCTCAACGGCGCTGATGTGCACGAACACATCGGTTGAACCGGAGGTTGGCTGAATGAAGCCGAAGCCCTTTTGCGCGTTAAACCACTTTACTGTACCTGTTTGCATAATTCTTCCTTTCAAGACGAAATGCTTAGTGCTGCGCACGTACACTATGCACGGCGCAACTTGTCGATGTTTGGGAAATAAGGGGAGGGCTGAAGCACTTTGACTTGAAAAGCGCGAAGCCGAGCCAGTCGGCCGAAACTCGATAGGCGTCATATGGGCGCTTCTGCGCCGGATTACAAGCCCCAATGGTTAATGTATTTTAAGTGGGTGAGCGCGTGATGGTTTTGACGGTTCCGCGCTGATTTCCGGACTTCTTCGCAATCTCGCGGTCCTGCGCCATGATCGGGGTCTTGGCATGATCGTCGCCATCGGAGTCTGCAAGGTCGCTTGCTGCAACCTTTCGGCGCGGGCTCTTGGTTCCGTCTTCATAAATTGCATCGAAAAGAACGAAGCTATCGTCCACGCGCGGTTTTTTCTTGGCCATTGTCTCTGCTCCTCTTTCACCACTAGCTGAGCAATTCCTGTTGCCGTGGCCGAGGGTCATGATTGTGTGGGCTGAGGTTTGTTCTAATTTCAGTGGATTGTCGAGGGGGTTTCGAGAGAAACAGCCAGCAATAAAAATCCGGTAAGGCAACTGAGTTCCTCAAGCTCCCTTCGTCAAAAGAGACCAAACGCTTACTTGCGCCTCCTAAGAGGACAGAAGGTCCCAAAAGAGATTTGGATGATGAAGTTCCGTTCTAAATAGAACTTGTGGAAAGATTCAGAGGATTACAAGCTCCCGCCGATGCCACCGCATCTTTTAGTTTGAGCGTCGCCGGGCCATGTATTTGGCATGTGCAATCCAAATTTGTATGTTTAGGCGGTTCTTACCATTCTACGAGATTTCTGGACCGGACCGTGCGGAAATCGCCGACTGCGGTGCATGCAGACCCCGTTGCGAAGGTCCGGTCTTGCCAATGACGCACCTTTGCGCCAACTTCAGTACACCGGTAATCCAACGGATGCCGGAACGGTGGACGCAGTTGCGCGGTAAGATGGATGAAACAAAATCACTGAGGCCCCATGAATCTCGGTCGGCTTGAAACGGCAGCAGTCATTGGCAACGGCATCATCGGCCACGGCATTGCACAGATATTTGCGGCCGCAGGCAGCAGGGTCGTGATGATCGGCCGAAATCAAGACTCGCTTGACCGCGCCATGAAGAAGATCGCCGCTAGCCTCGACGACTTTGCCGCGCACGGGCTTATCGACCGTTCCTCGCTACCGGACATTCTCGCGCGCATTCAGACATCGCTGCGGCTCGAGGATGCGGAAGCGGCGCAACTCGTCATCGAAGCGGTGACCGAAGACTTGCCACTCAAGCTCGACCTCTTCGGCAAGCTTGACCGGATCTGACCGCTGCCTGCGGTTCTTGGCTCATCGAGCGGGCAACCCGCCAGTGCCTTGATCGCCAAGGTCGCTCAGCCTGGGCGGGTCATCGCCACACA
>JAHFPK010000023.1 GCA_023266715.1 Hyphomicrobiales bacterium
GATAGTCTGAACCGAACGATGCCCACGCCCATGCAGTCCTTCGGCCAAGTGCGTATGCGTTGCTCCCTCAATGGGATTTTCGCCGGCTGCATAAACCGGTGCGAGGATAACTGAATCCGCATCATTAAAACACGAGCAGAATTCATTAAAAAGACTCGCCAATCGCGTGTAGCGGTGGGGCTGCATGACGGCGACGACTTTGCCCTTGGTAACTTTTCGCGCTGCACTCAGCACCGCGGCGATTTCAACCGGATGATGGCCATAATCATCAAACACCGTGACTCCGTTGTGCTCGCCTGTGCGGGTGAAGCGGCGCTTCACACCCGCAAAACTTTTCAGGCCTTTGCGAATACTTTCGTCACTCAAGCCAAGTTCATGGGCCACGGCTAGCGCTGCAATGGAATTCAAGGCGTTATGGTCGCCCGGCATTTGCAATTCGAGGCCAGCGATGTCCTGCGTCGCCCCCGTAAGCCTGTCGGTGATGCGCACCGAAAATTTCGTCACCGCATTTTCGTAAGCGAGATCAAGCAAACGGAAATCCGCCTGCGGGCTCAGGCCATAGGTCACCACGCGGCGGTCATTGACCAGGCCGATCAACTCCTGAACGATGGGATGATCGATGCACATGACGGCAAAGCCATAGAAGGGGATGTTCTCGACGAAAGCCAGATAGGCTTCCTTGGCTTTTTCGAAACTACCGTAATGATCGAGATGCTCCGGATCAATATTGGTGACAATCACCACGTCGGCGGGAAGTTTTACGAATGTTCCGTCCGATTCATCCGACTCAACCACCATCCAGTCGCCCTTGCCAAGCCGCGCATTGGTTCCGTAGGCATTGATAATGCCGCCATTGATGACGGTGGGATCAAATCCGCCGGCATCAAGGAGTGCTGCAACAATGGAGGTCGTCGTGGTTTTTCCGTGGGTGCCGCCAACCGCCACGCAGGATTTAAAGCGCATGAGTTCAGCCAGCATTTCGGCCCGCCGCACAATGGGCAAATAGCGGGCCCGCGCCTCCACGAGTTCCGGATTGTCCGGCTTCACCGCCGATGAAACCACAACAACCTGCGACGCGCCGATGTTGGTCGCCTGATGCCCGATAAAAACTTCAATCCCGTTCTTGCGGAGCCGCGCCACATTATAGTTGTCGCTCAGGTCAGAACCCTGAACCTTGTAGCCAAGGGTTGCCATCACTTCGGCAATTCCGCTCATGCCGATGCCCCCAATGCCGATGAAATGAATGGGGCCTACGTCTCGCGGCAATTTCATGGCTGCTTCTTCTCCAATTTCGCTTTGGCGGAATTAACCGCAAGTCTGACCGTTAGATCTGCCAGCCGCTGGGCAGCATCTGGTTTTCCGTGGGCAAGGGCCGCCTTTGCAGCAGCCTGTAGGTCCCCCTCCTGATAGCGCAATCGCGTCAAAAATGCGGCAAACTCGCCAGGCTCCAATTCCGCTTGCGGCTTGATCCAGCCCGCCCCCGCTTCGGCAAAACTTTCCGCATTGCGCAATTGGTCGTTATCAATGGCATGCGGCAGGGGCACCATGATAGCGGGCCTTCCAATCACCCCGAGTTCAGCAATGGTTGACGCCCCCGAACGGCAAATGACCAAATGGGCATTGGCAATTCTGAGGGGCATATCCATGAAGAAAGGGCGCAGATCAAAATTGAAATTCAGCGCCTCATAGGCGGCTCTGACCGCTTTGATGTCCTCCGGGCGGCATTGCTGGACGAGGCGCAAATTCTTAAGAATGGCCCGCGGCAATTCCGCGATGACCTTTGGCATGAATTCGGCAAAGAAGCTGGCGCCCTGGCTGCCCCCAAAAACCAGCAAGTTAAACTGCTGGTCCGCTCCCGTGGCGGGGTAAGGTGCAGCCCGCTCGGCCATCACCAGGCTGCGGACTGGATTGCCGGTCACCACCAGTTTGGCTTTGGCACGTTCTGGCAGCTTCGCCAGTTTTGGAAACGATGAGGCTACCGCCTCCACAAAGCGCGAGAGGAAACGGTTGGCCCTTCCCATCACCGCATTCTGGTCATGCACGCAGGCCGCAATGCCAAGCCACCAAGCCGCAATAATTGGTGGAAACGACGGATAACCGCCAAAGCCCACCACAACGTCTGGCTGCACGCGTTGCAGGATGGCCCTCGCCTGCCGTACCCCACGATAAAGTCGAAACAAGCGTTCCGGCAGCAGCCACGGTTTCGACAGCGAGATTGTCGTCGACGGAACTATATGAGTCTCAATAGCCGGGAATGCTTTGCCGTAGTCGGCAACGCGCTCATCCGTGATCAGGTGAACGATGAATCCACGGGCGACGAGTTCCTCCGCCAGCGCCTGGGCGGGAAACAAATGTCCGCCCGTTCCGCCAGCGGCGAGAACCACAATCCCGCGTCCGATTCTGCCAAGCACTTCACTCATCAAGTCACGCTCATACTGTAACGGGTTGCCATGTTGTTGATGACAATGAAACATGAGGTTGCCGCCGGCTGAAGGCCAGAACCATTCCCATGGCAAAGGCCACGCCAATGAGCGACGAGCCGCCATAGGATATCAGCGGCAATGTCATGCCCTTGGCTGGAAGCAGGGAAACATTCACGCCCATGTTGATGATCGCCTGCAAGCCAAATACAATCCCCAAGCCGCTCAGGGCAAGAGCCGGAAAGGGATCAGGCTCAATCTTTGCCCGTTGCAAAATGCGCATCACAATAAAGGCAAACAGCAGCATCAGGCCAATGCAGGCAATCAAGCCAAATTCTTCACCCACAACGGCAAAGGTGAAATCCGTATGGGCGTCAGGAAGAATTTGCTTGGCTACACCGCCACCGGGGCCCGCCCCCATCAACCCGCCATTGTGAAAGGCCGCAGTCGCCGTATCCACCTGAAACGTACCACCCTTGTCGGGGTTGAGGAAACGGTCCAGGCGCGACGCAACATGCGGCACCAAAGCGTAAGCCGCCATGACACCCGATACGCAGAGCCCCGCAAGACCCAGAACCAGCACCCAGGGAATGCCATAGATCAGCAACATGGCACCGAAGGTCACGACCACGAGCGCTGTCTGCCCGAAGTCGGGCTGCACAACGAGGAAACCCACAAAATTTGCAAAGATCAGGTAAGCGATGACGTGGCCCGGCATGTCTGGCCGTTTAGTGTGTTCAGCCAGGAACCACGCAGCAATCACCACGAAACTGGGTTTTGCCAACTCCGAAGGCTGCAGCCCGACTGGTCCAAAGTTGATCCAGCGATGGGCGCCCTTGATTTCAGGCCCCCAAAACAGAGCGACAACCATCAGGGCAAAGGAAATGCCCAGCATAAGAAAAGCGGCACGACGGGCCTGTTTGGGTTCAAGCAGGGAGACTGAAATCAGCACCGTTACTGCCGGCACGAGGAACGCCAGCTGGAACTTGAAGAAATGAAAGGAACTGAGACCGATGCGTTCGGCAACCGGTGGACTGGCAGCCATGCTGATGAGCACGCCTGCCGCCATCAGAAGCAGGACAGCCGATAGCAGGGGCCGGTCAACCGTAAACCACCAGCGCGCAATAAGTCCGCGATCACTTCGGGAGACAAGCATCAGGACACTCCTTTTATGGTCATGACAACGCCGGGCAATTCGGAAACAAATTTCACGAAGGCATCGCCGCGAATTTCAAAATTGCGATAGTGATCGAACGAAGCACAGGCCGGTGACAGCAATACGACCGCATTCTCCTTTTCGGAGTTGACCGCGTCGCGCGCGGATGCCGTCACAGCCTTGTCCAATGTGCCGCAAATTTCGAACGGAATTTTTCCCTTCAGAGTTTTCGCAAATGTGTCCGCCGCTTCGCCAATCAGATAGGCTTTCTCAATACGCGGAAAAAACGGGGCAAGCGGTTCAATCCCGCCCGCCTTTGCAATGCCGCCCGCAATCCAAAAAATATTTTCAAATGAGGCAAGGGCCTTTGCCGCGGCATCCGCATTGGTAGCTTTGGAGTCATTGATGAACGGCACATAGCCAAGACAGCCGATTTCCTGCATGCGGTGCGCAAGGCCGGGAAAACTCGCCATCGCATGTTTGATTTCGGCAACGCTCAATCCAAAAGCACGCGCCGCACCGTATGCCATGCAGGCATTTTGCCAGTTATGTGCCCCCTTCAAAGCGGGCATCGAATGCAAATCAATCCGCGCCACTTCCTGGCCATTCTCCCAATCCCTGAGAATTCCATCAACCGCCGAAACACCCTCTTCAATTTCATGGACTACGGAAACCGCCCGCACCGTTGAGCCATTCTTGATGCCCATGGCAATTTCAGCGCACCATTCATCATCAACGCCAATCACCGCCGTATCGGCCGCATCCTGTTTCAAAAACATCCGGGCTTTGATTGCCGCGTAATTTTCCATGGTGCCATGGCGGTCGAGATGATCGGGCGTCAGGTTGATCAGTATGCCCACGTCCGGTTTCAATCCCGGCATTAGGTCAATCTGAAAGGAAGAAAGCTCAAGAACATAGATGCGGTCCTTGACCGGCGGCCGCATGAGGAACACGGCTGTTCCAATATTTCCGCCCATATCAACGTCGCGCTCCAGCACTTGAAAGATGTGCCCGATCAAAGTCGTGGTGGTGGACTTGCCGTTGGTTCCGGTAATGGCCACGATGCGCGCCCCAGTGCCTGCAACTTCGCGCTGGAACACCTCCGTGTCGCCGATGATTTCAACGCCGGCGGCTTTGGCTTTCACGACCGTCCAGTGGGGCTCCGGATGGGTGAGTGGCACACCTGGACTTAGGATCAAACTGTTCAGCGACTTGAAATCAACCCCGTGCAAATCCGCAACCGGAAGGTTTTGTGCCTTTGCCGCATCCACCGCGGATCCTGAATCATCCCATGCAAAAACCTCGGCACCGCCAAGCCGAAGGGCTTCGGCGCAGGCCAGGCCGGAGCGCGCGAGACCAAAGAGCGCAATTCTCTTGTTCTTGAATGTGTGGGCGGGAAACACCTTGGCTGCCTACCGGAGCTTCAAGGTCGAAAGACCGATGAGAGCGAGAACAAAGGCAATGATCCAGAAACGGATCACGATCGTCGGTTCCTTCCAGCCCTTCTGCTCGAAGTGGTGATGCAGCGGCGCCATGGCAAACACCCGCTTGCCTGTCATTTTGAACGAAACCACCTGCACGATCACCGATGCCGTCTCAAGCACAAACAGGCCGCCAATGATGGCAAGCACGATTTCATGCTTCACCGCAACTGCAATGGCCCCCAGCGCGCCACCAAGTGCGAGGGAGCCCGTGTCTCCCATGAAAATCATGGCGGGCGGCGCATTGAACCACAGGAAGCCAAGGCCCGCACCGACAAGGGCTCCGCAAATCACCGCGAGTTCACCGGTGCCCTTCACAAAATGCACTTGCAGGTATTCCGCAAAAACGGCGTTGCCCACCAGATACACGATCATCCCGTAGCTTGCCGCCGCAATCATCACCGGAACAATGGCCAGGCCATCGAGGCCATCGGTAATGTTAACTGCGTTGCCTGCCCCCACAATAACAAACACCCCGACAAGAATGAAGAAACTGCCAAATGGAATGAGCACATCCTTGAAGAAGGGAACCGCAAGCGAACTCGACAAGGGTTTCTCGCCGATCCACATGAAACAATAGACGGCAACCCCGGCAATAAAAAATTCGACCAGCAACCGCACCTTGCCGGAGAAGCCCTTCGTGGTGGAGCGCGTCACCTTGAGAAAATCATCATAGAAGCCGATGGCTCCAAACCCGAGGGTTACAAAGAGCACCGCCCAGACATAAAGGTTGCTGAGATCGGCCCACAGGATCGTGGACACGAACGTCCCCGAGAGGATCATGAGGCCGCCCATGGTGGGTGTGCCCTGCTTTTCAACAATATGCCGTTGCGGACCGTCGCTGCGGATGGGCTGCCCCCGCCCCTGTTTCACTTTCAGGAGAGCAATCACGCTGGGGCCAAAAACGAAGATAAAGAACAGGGCAGTCAAAATGGCTCCGCCGGTTCGCGTGGTGAGGTAGCGAAACACGTTGAATGCCGAGACATCATTGGTGAGGCTGGTGAGAAGGTAATAGAGCATATGCTAGATATCCCTGTTCATTGGCGCAAAGCGCTCTTTTATGGCCTCAACCAGCGGTCCCATGCGGCTGCCGAGCGAGCCTTTGATCATCACAACGTCCCCCGCATGAAGCCCGTCCAGCAGACTGTCCTTCAATTCCGCAGATGTTTTGGCAAAAGCTCCCCTGCGCTCCGGCGGCGTCTTTTCCCAAAGATGAGCCATCAGGGGACCAGCGGCATATAGGGCATCAACCTTGTTGGCGTCCACCGCCTTGAAAAGCTCGGCATGAAGCGCTGCCCCGTGCTTTCCAAGCTCCAGCATGTCGCCCAGAACCGCGATGCGCCGCCCACCCTTGCCGGTTTTTGCCTGCCCCAAAAGGGCAAGCGCCGCCGCCATTGATACCGGATTGGCGTTGTAGCTCTCGTCAATCAGCAGGAATTCGCCGCCATTTATGCGCAAGTGATGATGAACGCCCCTGCCCTTTGCCGGCTCGGCAACCGCCAGCGCCAGCGCCGCACGGGTCAGATCCGCGCCCATCAATTTCGCCGCAGCCAGCACGGCAAGGCTGTTGAGCACCATGTGCTCACCGGGCAGGCCAAGTTTATAAATGAGTTTCTCGCCCATCACATCCGCGATGACGCAACTGCATGAGGAATGCAGCACCACGCGCTCGGACCTCACGTCAGCTTTTTCGTGGGTTCCGAAGCTTACGATGTTCTGAATGCCAAACCCGCGCGCCGCGGCCGCCAACCTTTCAAAGAAAGGATTGTCACGGTTGAGCACTGCATGGCCACCGGCTTGCACACCACTGAAAATTTCAGCCTTGGCGTCGGCAATTTCGTCAACTGAATTGAAATTGCCCACATGCACCGGCGCCACATTGGTTACAATGGCCACCTGGGGCTGTACCATGGCAACCAATGGCGTGATTTCGCCCACGTGATTCATGCCGATTTCAAATACGCCATAGGCCGTTTGGCGCGGCATTCTGGCCAGCGTCAACGGCACGCCCCAGTGATTGTTAAACGATGCCACCGACGAATGCGTGAGACCGGAAGTGGAAAGCGCCACCCGCAGCATTTCTTTCGTGCTGGTCTTGCCCACGCTGCCAGTGACCGCAACAATCTGCGCATGAACGCGGGTTCGCGCCGCACGGCCAATCTTTTCCAGGCCCTGCAGGGGATCATTAACGACAACCAGCAGCGGGCCTGCCGCTTTCATCTCTTCGGTAAAGCGCAAAACGATAGCAAGGCCCGCCCCCGCCGCCAAAGCCTTGGCCGCAAAATCATGGCCGTCATGGGTCTCGCCTTTGATCGCCACAAAAATATCACCCGGCGCAATGCTGCGCGTATCGATGGAAACGCCATTGAGAGGCTTGCTGACCACCCCAATAATTTTGCCGCCGCTTGCGGCCACAAGTTCATCCACCGTCCAAAGCGCCGGTTCAACCATGATAGGCCTCCCCGGCAATCGCAGCGAGAACCGCTTCATGATCACTGAAGGGAACGACACTGGCGCCAATTGTCTGGCCTTCTTCATGACCCTTGCCCGCAACCAAAAGAACATCGCCCGCCGACAAACTGTCGACGCCGGCACGAATGGCTTTCGCCCGGTCGCCGATTTCCTGCGCTCCCGGGCAGGCCGCGAGAATTTCCGCGCGGATAATCCGGGCATCCTCACTGCGCGGATTGTCGTCGGTGACTATGATGCGGTCTGCAAGCCTTGCAGCAATAGCTCCCATCTGCGGCCGCTTGCCCTTGTCGCGGTCGCCACCACAGCCGAAAATCACTGCCAGTTTCCCATCCGTATAGGGGCGAAGCGCGGTGATGGCATTTTCAAGCGCATCCGGCGTGTGCGCGTAGTCTACAAAAATTGAGGCGCCTGTCTTGCTCTTGCCAACCAGATCCAGCCGGCCCTTTGCGCCCTGCAAAGACTCCAGCGCGTGCATCACCAAGGCTTCTTCACCGCCGGTGGCGAGCACAAGACCTGCGGCTACCAATGCATTCAAAGTTTGAAAGTCGCCAACCAGCGGTAAATAAATCGAATGGGATTTTTGCGGACCCTGTAATTCAATTTGCTGTCCGAACCCGTCATTTCTGGCGCCCATCAGCTTGAGTTCGGTGCCGAGTTTCCCCACGGAGAAGATCTTCAGGCCACGTGATTTGCAACGAGCGGTAACATCCGCGCTGAACGGCGTGTCAGCGTTGACAATCGCCGGAGCGCCTACCGGAAGCAGTTCTTCAAACAGCCGCATCTTCGCCGCGAAATATTCATCCAAGGTTGCGTGGTAATCGAGGTGATCGCGCGACAGGTTGGTAAATCCCGCCGCAGCAAACCGGATGCCGTCCAAACGGTACTGCGCCAGACCATGGCTTGAAGCCTCAAGCGCCAGATGCTCGACATGGTCATCGGCGAGCTTTGCAAGCAGGCGCTGCAACTGCACCGGATCGGGCGTGGTATGGGACAAATATTCCGAGCCCGAGGGCCCGACAACGCCAATGGTGCCGATGCTCGCCGCGCGAAATCCCATGGAAAGCCAAATCTGGCGCACGAAAGCGGCAACCGAGGTTTTCCCATTGGTGCCCGTCACCGCTACCGTTAGATCGGGCTGCTTGCCAAAAAACCGGGCCGCCATGCGGGCAAAGAGCTGGCGCGGATTGGATGTTTCGATAACCAATCCAGAGCCGCTATAAGAACCCTCGTTGGCAATCACAACGCTGGCCCCGCGTGCAAATGCCTGGCCAATATATTTTGCCCCATCGACCTTGGTTCCGGGAAGGGCCGCAAAAACAAACCCGGGCTCCACCTCGCGGCTGTCGGCAGTCAGTCCGGCAACCAGCAAAGAACCCGCAGCCTCTGGCAGAGGCGCGTCAGTTCCAACAAGTTTTGCCAGCATGGCGCTCATCTCGGCTCAACCGTCCTTCTTCGCCGATTTGGCGAGTTTCGCCAGCTTCGCAATATCTTCTTCCGTAAAAATTGGCCTGACACCAAGAAGGGGTGCGATCCGTTCAATGATCTTGCCGGCCGTGGGTACGGCATTCCAGCCCGCAGTGGCAAAACCATAGGTTTCCGGCGTGGCCTTCGGTTCGTCCAGCATGACGATAATGGCATATCGTGGATTATCCATCGGGAAGGCCCCAATGAAGGAATTCAGCAACTTGTCCGGGTTGTAACGGCCACCAACGACTTTTTCCGCGGTGCCGGTTTTTCCACCCACCCGGTAGCCGATGACATCGGCTTTGGAGGCCGTTCCCTCGGTCACATTAAGCCGGAAGAGATAACGCATTTTTTCGCTGGTTTCCGGCTTTACAATGCGCTTTGCCAGCACGTCCGCTTCGGCCACATCGCGTTTCAGGAACGTCGGGGCGGTCATCACGCCATTGTTAAGCAATCCACCAATCACCGAAATCCCTTGCAAGGGCTGTACGGCAAAACCATGGCCAAAGGCGGCAGTGGCGGTCACAAGCTTGCTCCAGCGTTTGGGCAGAAGCGGCTTCGCACTTTCCGGAACTTCCGTGGTGAGCCGGTCAAACAGCCCGACGCGGCGCAGGAATTCCTGGTGCCCTTCTATCCCCACGTCCAGCGCCATTTTTGCAGTGCCGATATTGGAAGAGTTGGTGAAAATCTCCGGGACCGTCAGCACCCGCCGCTGGGCGTGATAGTCGCTGATGCTAGCATTGCCGATCACCAAGGGAAAGCGCGCATCATATTTGCCATTGAGGTTTGTCACCCCATAGTCAAAGGCCATGGCGAAAGTGATGGCCTTGATGACCGAGCCGAGTTCAAAAACACCACTCGTCATCATGTTCGCCTGTTCCTTACGGAACTTCTTGTCTTCTTGGTTGGGGTTGAAATCCGGCAATGACACGAGAGCGATAATTTCTCCCGTCGTAATATCAAGAACAATACCCCCCGCCGCAATGGCCTTGAACTTTGCAACAGCGGACGCAAGCTCATCGGCCAGCGCGTGCTGCACGCGTGTGTCCGTGGCAATCTGCGCCGGGCTGGCCGTGTGCCCGGAATCTTCTCCCAGCGACGCCGTATAAATTGCTCCCCGGTCATCAAGATATTTTTCAATCCCGGCAATGCCCTTGCTGTCGAGATCGACATAACCCACCGTGTGTGCCGCAATCCTTCCCATGGGGTAAACCCGCCGGCGCTCGTTCACAAAGCCGACACCAGGAATTCCAAGATTATAGACGGCATCACGTTCTTCAGGGCTCACCTGCCGCTTAAGCCAGACAAAGGCCCGTCCCGGCTGCATGAGCTTGGCGCGCAACGCTTTCGCATCAAGATCGGGCACGGTGGCAGTGAGGCTTTCCACGGCTTCCTCCACATCAATGATTTTCCGGGGATCGGCATAGAGAGAGGCAACGGCAATGTCCGTGGCAATCACCACACCATTGCGGTCAACAATGTCAGGCCGTGGCAGGCGCGGTTGATGCTCGGCAAGCGTATCATCTTCAACGCTTACCCCTTTCAGGATGGTGAGATTGGCCAGCTGCAGCGCAATGGCCAGGAACGCAATTGAAAAACCAATGGCGACAAGGCGAATGCGATTCTGTCCCGCCAGTTTCACGGGGCCACCAAACCTGTCATCGGGCGCTTGCGTCATGTTCACTGCATCTCTTTGAGAATATCGCCAATCACGTCCTTGCCCTTTTTCTCCAGCATGATGACAGGTTCGGCCGGGACCTTTTCAGCAAGTTCGCTTTCACTGACGAATTGCGAGGCCGTGATCGTTTTCAATTTCAAGTTCTCCTGCGCCAGTTTCTGCAGGCGGTCAGGTCGCGAAAGGCTGCTCCACTCGGCACCCAGCACTTTGATGGACTCGCGCTCTTCCAAAATGTCACGCTGCAGCCTCGCGATGTTTCGCTCAAGCCCGCGGGTCGAATGTTCCAGCGAATAGAGAACGAATGCTGATACCAGGACAGCAAGCACCAGGCAGGCGTTAAGGAATTTATGCATCAGTGACGGCTCCGTTCAATCCTTGGAATGCCGAGATCGCTGCGTGAATCAGGCCACGCCGGAGCTGCCGTGCGCGAAGCTGCCCGAAGCTTTGCGCTGCGCGCTCTCGGATTTCCATCTGCTTCCTCTTTCGTGGGATCAAGATGACCCTTGAACAACAATTCAAAGCTGGGCTGGCCCTGCTGGATGATTCCCGGCATATGGCGTGAGACTTCCGGTGTTCGCCCACTTCGCATGGCCAGAAATCGTTTCACGATGCGGTCCTCAAGCGAATGAAAACTCACCACCACCAGCCGCCCGCCAACCTCTAGAATTTTCTCAGCCTCGTGCAGGGCATCAACCAGCTCTTCCAGTTCCGCATTCACGTAAATGCGCAGCGCTTGGAAAGTTCGCGTCGCGGGATGGGTGCGGTCCTTGGCCCGCTGCGGCCCCGTTGCCTTCTCAACCGCTTTGACAAGATCAATCGTGGTCACGATAGGTAACACGAGCCGCTGGCCTACGATTGCCTTTGCGATGGCGCGTGAGCGTGGTTCTTCGCCAAACAGGAAAATCACTTTCGCCAGCATTTCCGGAGAATAGGTATTGACCACATCAGCCGCACTTTGCCCCACCTGCGACATGCGCATGTCGAGCGGACCCTCGCGCATGAATGAAAATCCGCGCGCCGCCTCGTCAAGCTGCATGGAGGAAACACCCACATCCAGCACCACCCCCTGTACTTTCACAAGGCCAAGACTGGCGAGGTGTTCGCTCATTATGCCAAATCGGCCTTCAACCAGCTTGAGCCTATCAACGAATTTGTCCACCAGCGCTTGCCCGCCTGCAACGGCAGCGGGATCGCGGTCCAGCGCCACAACCCGGCAGGAAGCCGCCTCCAGAATGGCGCGGCTGTAGCCCCCCGCACCAAAGGTGCCATCGACATAAATTGCGTTATCTTTCGGGCCAAGCGCCCGCAGCACCTCGTCAAGCATGACGGGGACGTGACTCTGCTGACTTTGGCCGGATTCGGGAGTCATTTCAGGCAATTATCACAGTGAACAAGTCGTTAATGGTTTCCCGACATTGCCCCCGACTACATTAACAAATAGTTTCAAATTTGCGTCATTCCACAGCAGAAGTGTCAGTCGGCCTATAAGCCGGGTTCTGTCCCGGCGGTTTCCCGCCATGGATGACCATTCATCTGGAACCTCCGTCGCCGAAGGCTTCGCGCGACCTACCCGGGCAGTGGGCCGAAAACAGCCCTGGGCCGAAGCCCGTACCACCCCTATTCGGTCTTGCTCCCGGTGGGGTTTGCCGTGCCGCAACCGTTGCCGGCCACGCGGTGCGCTCTTGCCGCACCGTTTCACCCTTGCTGCGGACAAGTCCGCGAGCGGTTTAATTTCTGTGGCACTTTCCCTGGGGTCACCCCCGCCGGGTGTTACCCGGCACCGTATTTCCGTGGAGCCCGGACTTTCCTCCCCCGCACCCTTTCGGGCCTAGCGGGAGCGGCCATCCAGCCGACTGACGCAACTCACCTATTCCCCCCTGCCCCCGAGGTCAACAAAAACCGCTTAAAACGGCAGTCCGGGCAATTCCGCCCCGGAAAAAAGCGCGCTAAGGTGAAACCGATGTTCATCCGCCTGTTCATAGTCCTTACAGTCCTTGTGCTTGGATCACCCCTCTCCGTAGCCCAGGAGCGCATATGGAATCTCGACCAGACCGACCAGGAGGCCTATCTGGTTTTTGGCGTGCCCGAAACCGACGATGTCGGCGTGAGTTTCTGGTGCACTTTGCAGTCGGGCATTGTGAAGATCTATATCCCCGAAGCAGACCCTAGTCTCAAGCCTGCAGTAAGCGTGGATATCGAACTGGTGATAGCGTCCAAGACCTACCCCTTGAAAGGCAAAACCTCCGTGAATGAGGAAGCCGCAACAATCAGCCTTGAAGCAGAACTGAAAACGGACGATCCGGTATTTGCAGGGCTTGAGACCGCCAATCATTTTGCCGTGAAGACAGGCTCAAGCAACCACGTGTTCCCCCTGGGGGACGCAGATTTCTCAGACCTGATCGAAGTTTGCAAGAAGCCTTAAACCTGTTCCAATCCTTGCAAGAGACGATGCAGGGTGGTCACGGTCGATGAATCGGCAATCCCGTCAATGCGTGAAGGTCTGAAATGGCGCTGAAATGCCCGCACCATGACTTGCGTGAGGCCATCATAAATTCCGCTGATCTCGGCTGCATAACCATAAAGCCGCAGCATGGCCTGAAGCGCCTCAACCGCCTGGCCTTCGTCACCCAATTGCAGGAATGAACCCCCATCAACCGGCTCGGGCGTCACCCAATGGCCAACACCCTCCGCATGGAGGCGCGCCCAGTCAAATTTTTCGCCGGGATCAATTTTTCGCGTCGGCGCAATATCCGAATGGGCCAGCACCCGAGCGGGGTGGATTGCATGCCGCGCGATGATATCCTTGCACAGGGCGATGATGGCCAGCACCTGTGCTTCCGGAAAATCCGGGTAACCGGCCGTGTGGCCGGGATTTTGAATTTCGATCCCGATGGAACAGGAATTGATGTCCTCTTCGTCCTTCCAGGAGGAAACGCCCGCATGCCAGGCTCGCATGTCCTCATCCACCATCTGGATAATGACGCCCCGCTCATCAATCAAATAGTGGCACGAGACTTTCGATTCGGGATCACACAGCCAGCGGCACGCCGCCTTTGCATCACCCATGCCCGTATAATGCAGGATAAGCATGTCGGGCTTGTGGCCATTCTGCCGTGGCTCAATATTGGGCGAGGGCAGAAATGTGGAGGCCAGCGCCGACCGTGTCACAGTTGGTGCTCCTTCAAAATCTGCTCATAGGCGGCATTGATCCGGGCCAATCGGTCAGTTGCCAGCAGCACCATTTCTTTCGGCACGCCTGCTGCAATCTGCTTGTCCGGATGATTGTCGCGCACGAGTTTGCGGTAGCGTGTTTTTATCGCCGCCAACTCGGATGTCCTTGCCACTCCCAAAATCAAATAAGGATCATCAGCACCGGCACTCGCATGGCGCGCCTTGATGCGTGCAAAATCATGGCTGTTGAAACCAAAATGTTGCGCGACCTTTTCTAGATAGATCAGTTCTGCGGGATGAAGCGTTCCATCCGCCTTCGCAATATGGAAAAGCCCGTCCATCACATTTTCAAGAGTGGCGGCCCGCGCATGAAAAAGCCGAGCAATCTGGCGAGCATAGGAATCGTAGCCCGCCACATCCTGCTTTGCGAGATTGAACACCCGCGCAACGGCGGCAAGTTCCGATTGTGGAACATGGAACACCTGCTTGAATGCCTTTACTTCTTCCCCAGTGACAATCCCATCGGCTTTCGCCATCTTCGCGCCCAGGGCAATCATGCCAATGGTAAAGCCAAGGGATTTCTCGGGAGCAGTTGTCCGCGACTGGGCCAGCTTTACAAGAAAGCTGCCAATCGAATCTCCAACAAGGGCAAGTGCCTCGCTAATGCGGGTCCAGATCGACATGTACTGCAGAGCTTAGGGGCCAATTAGGTTTTTTTGAAATAGTGAAGAAGTTTGAATACAGGTACATCAATATCCTGGTGCTGGGCCAGCCGGCGTTCCACATGCCAAGCCCGTCCGGCGGTCCAGACTGTTGCAATAATGGCAGGGACCAGCCCTAAAACCATAAGCCCCTCGGACAGGATGTCCGGCAAACCAAGAAGCTTGGAAAACGCCCAAATTGTGGTCAACGATGCCGCCCCCCACAGGCAAAAGGCAAGCAAAGTTACCCCCGAAGCGGCAATAAAACAGCCAAGGGGACTAAAGGCCTGTGACGAACCTTTTGGGGGCACATCCGGTTTTATGAGTTCCTGTTCCATGGGGGTTGATATGCCCTCGCAACCCGAAAATTGCAACCGTTGCGGAATATCCTTCGCTTTAGCGGGTGAGCGCTGCCACCAGTTGGCTCACATCGCCCTTGCGCTTGGAAATATATGAGGTGAACAGGCCACGCTGCAAATAGGTGAGCGAAAAACCCATGACCTTGACGTCGGCCACCTTGTATGTCCCGCCGCTCCAGTTGAGTTTCCAGCGCACATTGTAGGCTTGGCCCGAAAGCAGATAGACTTTGCTGCCGACGATGACGTCCTTGTTATCGTCAACTGTTGCCTCGCCAATCTCATATTTGGCCACGCGGTATTCGCGCGATTGCTCGGCAAAATAGCGCGACATGAAAGTGACAACACCCTGATAGTATCTGCTCCGCTGATTGGCACGCAGATTGGGCTTGTACTGTCCGAGGGAATAATTTGAAATTCCGGCGACATCCGCATAGGTATCAATGACATCGGCAAACTTGCCTACGGTTCCCAAACGATGAGCCGCCAGCATGTCCTTGCCGAACCGCCTCATAAACGCGATTGAAGGGTGCTCATCTGCAAATGCAGGCTTAATGGAACTAACAGCAATGAATGCCAGAAGGGCACGACGCGTAATCATGATTCAATTTTTCCCAAGGAACTCTTCGGGCAAATATGGTTAACGGCTTCTAAACACGTTCATAAACTTATTTGCCGTAATTACCAAGTCTCAGCTTCCCGCAATTCCGCAAAGAGCGCTTCAAAATCGCCCTTGGAGTGATTGAGAACGTCACTAAAGCGTTTCTTCGTCGCAATCGTCAGCCACACCCCTTTGACATTGATGTCACTGATTTTGTAGCCACCGCCAGCGGGCACAAGACGCCACTTGACCTGTTCGCGGCCGCCGTCATTCTGTTTGATCGCACTTACAATTGTTATAAAACTGCCTTGTTTGGAGGTGGAAATAATTTCCAGGTCAGAGCCTTTGAAATCATCCACATAATAGACGAAGAGTGCCGCCGCATAATTGTTGAACAGGGCGTAGAATTCATTCTTGTCACTTGGCCGGAGCTGCTTCTGGTAAGGTCCAAGTGCAAAATTAGCGATGTTGCGAAGATTGACGTAGCGATTCAATACGGAAGCAAATCTTCCGCGTAATGCCGTTCCCCTAGCACCGCTGTTTGCCAGCGACATAACTTCATCGGCAATTTTGCCAACATACCCTTCGGCAGGATTCACCGCTGCAAAGGAATGGCTCGCACCGCCGGCAAAAGCCATCCCCAAAAGTAAAGCCACAAATTCGCGCCGCGCGAACTTGCGGTTCATCGTGCCAGTCATAGGACCTCCAAACAACCTGACGCGGCTCCCGCCAAGCGCCAGCCTGATTCCGCCCAGTACGCCCCGAAAGTGTGGAGAAAGCAAGACCAGTGCATGCAATATGGAAACTCAACAAACAGGTTTCAACTTCCACGGCTTAAACAATCGTTGAAAAGCATATAAAGATATGTTTATGTCCAATCAAGAGGAGTTATGGAATGGATGAGCTGCTTGTGGGGCTAAGAGCCGTCGCGGAATCAACCCGCGTACGTATCCTGTTCGTCCTTTCCCATGGTGAATTCAATGTCAGCGAGCTCACCCAAGTTCTCGGACAAAGCCAGCCACGGGTCAGCCGCCACCTCAAATTGATGGTCGAGGCCGGCATGGTTTCGCGCCACAAGGAAGGCAATTGGGTGCTCTTTCGTTTGCGCGAAGAAGGACTGGGAGGCGCGCTCTCCCGTGCCATCGTTGACATGTTGCCCGCCCATGACAGTGCGCTCACTCGCGATCTCGCCCGACTCGAAGCCATAAGAACCCAACGCGCCGAATTGGCTGCAAGCTACTTCAGCAACAATGCCGCCAATTGGGAAAAACTCCGCTCGCTTCACATCCGCGAGGAAGATGTTGAAGACGCCATGCAAACTATTCTTGGCAAAGCGCGCGTCAAAACCCTCGTGGACCTTGGAACCGGAACGGGCCGTGTATTGGAGCTCTTTGCACCGCAAGCCGATCAGGCTATCGGCATTGATTCAAGCCGCGAAATGCTGGCCATTGCCAGGTCAAATCTGGAAAAGAAGGCCCTACGCCATGCCCAGGTGAGGCAAGGTGAAATCTATGCCCTGCCTTTTGCCAATGGCGCAGCCGATCTGGTAATCATCCATCAGGTTCTGCACTATCTTGATGACCCCGCCCGCGCCTTGATCGAAGCCCGCCGCATTCTTCATCCCGAGGGTCGCCTGCTGATTGTTGATTTCGCACCCCATGAACTTGAATCACTCCGCAGCGAACACGCCCACCGCCGGCTTGGAATATCCACCGAGCAAATCACCGGTTGGTTTAACCGCGCCGGCCTTGCCCTTCAGCAACACGAACTCTTGCCGCCGCCATGGCTGAAGGAACAAACGGGGCTTACCGTTTCTGTTTGGCTTGCAATTCCCAGGACTTCCCGTTCTCTTCAAACTCCTTTGAAACATTCCGTTGAACGAGAATTGAAGGCCCAATGACAAGCCCAACTCCCGAGGGTGTCAAGCTCTCTGTTTCATTTGAGTTTTTCCCACCAAAACCCGGGGATGCTGAAGAGGCCTTCTGGCGCACCTTGAAGCGCCTTGAAACTATCAATCCAAAATTTGTCTCAGTTACCTATGGAGCCGGCGGCACCACACGTGATCGCACACTGAACACGGTCAAACGCATTCACAATGAAACCAGCCTCAAGCCCGTGGCCCATCTCACCTGTGTCGACGCATCAAAAGACGAGGTGAACTCTGTCATAAAAGAAAACTGGGATGCGGGGGTCCGCCACATCCTGGCCCTGCGTGGCGATCCACCCGGCGGTGTCGGCAAACGTTTTGAGCCCCATCCACAAGGCTACAAAAATGCCGCCGATCTCGTGCGCGGCATTCGCGCTATCGCAGATTTTGAAGTCTCAGTTACCGCCTATCCGGAAAAGC
>JAHFPK010000252.1 GCA_023266715.1 Hyphomicrobiales bacterium
CGCCATGAACATCGCCCCCCAACATGCCGTTAACATTTGCGGCATAATTATTATTTGCTAGTTGAAAAACTGCTGGCAGGGCGCCGCTTGACTTAAATTCATCTTAAAGCGTTTCCCGGTCAGGCCAAAACCGTGGAAAAATGATGACTTTAAGCCTTTACAATACGCTGACCCGCAAGAAAGAGCCGTTCGAGCCAATCGACCGGAACAACGTGCGCATGTATGTCTGCGGCCCCACGGTCTATGATTTCGCCCATATTGGCAATGCCCGTCCCGTGATCGTTTTTGACGTGCTGTTTCGGCTGCTCCGCCACCTCTATGGCAAGGAGCATGTGAAGTATATTCGCAACATCACCGACGTGGATGACAAGATCAACGCCCGGGCCTTGCAGGATTACCCGAAACTGCCGCTGAATGAGGCGATCCGGCGCGTCACCGAAAAAACCGCCAACCAGTTTCAGGCCGATGTGAAAGCGCTGGGCTGCCTTGAACCCTCAGCACAACCCCGCGCCACGGAATTCATTCCCGAGATGATCGAGATGATCGGTGTACTTCTCAGTAAAGGCCATGCCTATGAAGCTGGCGGCGAAGTGTTGTTCGATGTTTCGTCGATGAAGGACTACGGCGCGCTCTCCAACCGCAAGCTTGAAGATCAGCAGGCTGGCGCTCGCGTTGCGGTGGAGGCCCACAAGAAAAATCCCGGCGACTTCGTGCTGTGGAAACTGTCAAGCGCTGAAGAGCCTGGCTGGGACAGCCCATGGGGCAGGGGCAGGCCCGGCTGGCACATCGAATGCTCTGCCATGAGCAAGAGCTGTCTCGGCGAAGTCTTCGACATCCACGGCGGAGGCCTGGATTTGATCTTCCCCCACCACGAAAACGAGATCGCTCAATCCCGCTGCGCCCATGGCACAGCCACGATGGCAAACGTCTGGATGCACAACGGCTTCCTCCAGGTCGAAGGACAGAAAATGTCCAAGAGCTTGGGGAATTTCGTGACGATCAATGAGTTGTTGGAGACGGAAAATTTTGGTGGACGGAAGTGGGACGGTCAGGTGTTAAAATTGGCGATGCTGAAAACGCACTATCGCCAACCTATTGATTGGAGCGTGCGAGAACTTAAAGAGACTGAATTTGCTCTCGATAGCTGGATGCACCTAGCAAGAGGAGTTGAACCAAGTAACGCCTCGGCTGCAGTCATCGATGCTTTGCAAGATGATATGAATACTCCTCAGGTGGTCACAGAACTCTATCGCTTGTGGCGAGCAAAAGATTCTCAGGCTCTCACAGCATCTCTCAAACTCACGGGCTTCAACCCTAGTACTTATGTTTCTGGTGCTCGGCGGGCTGTTGAAAAAGCATTTGCGACTGTGAACAAGGAAGATATCGAGACTCTCATATCCGCTCGCCTCGCTGCCCGCGCAGCTAAGAATTGGAAAGAGTCAGACCGTATCAGGGACGAACTCGCTACTTTGAGTGTGACGATCAAAGACAACAAAGACGGCACGACGAGTTGGGAGATCAAGCGATGAGCGCGCGGTACCCTTCATCCGGCGCTTCGCGCCGCCTTCTCCCTCAAGGGGAGAAGGAACAATCGCATTCGGTTCGCCCTCAATCAAAAGGGGAGAAGGAAGTACTTTCTTCCCCTTCTCCCCTTGAGGGAGAAGGTGGCAGCCGAAGGCTGACGGATGAGGGGGCCGCTGGCAGTACGCTAAGATTCGCCAAGCAGCTCCGCAAAGACATGACCGATGCTGAAAAGAAACTTTGGTATGCCCTCCGGGATCGCCGTTTTGAGAATTTCAAGTTTCGCAGACAGGTTCCGATTGGAAAGTACATTGCAGATTTCATCTGTCAGGACTGCAAGCTGATCGTTGAAGTGGATGGCAGTCAGCATGAAGGTTCCGAACACGATAAGGAACGAGACGCCTGGCTGACTTCCGTTGGCTACCGCGTGTTGCGTTTCTGGAACATTGACACATTTAAGGCATTGGACGGTACGTTGCTGGCGATACTTGATGCGCTGAACGAGACCCCTCATTCGTCACGCGGCTTCCGCGCGACACTTTCTCCCTCAAGGGGAGAAGGAAGGAGTAGCAAATCATGACCCGCGAACACATCTCCCTCTTTGACACCACGCTCCGCGACGGGCAGCAGACGCCGGGCGTTGATTTTTCGCTGGATGACAAGCTGGTTGTGATCGAGATGCTGGATAGTCTGGGCGTCGATTACATCGAAGGCGGTTATCCCGGCGCGAACCCGACTGACACGGCTCTCTTTAGCGAGGACCGGAAGACCAAAGCCACCTTCACCGCCTTCGGCATGGTGAAGCGGGCAGGGCGTTCAGTTTCCAATGATTCCGGTTTGCAGGACTTGGTCCGTGCAAAATCCTCAGCCATTTGCTTTGTGGCCAAGTCCTGGGATTACCACGTCCGCGTGGCCCTGGGTTGCACCAATGAAGAAAACCTGGACTCCATTCGCCAGTCCGTTGAGGCCGCGACCTCTGCTGGCAAGGAAGTTTTGGTGGACTGCGAACATTTCTTTGATGGTTATAAGGCCAATCCCGAATATGCAATGGCCTGCGCCAAGGCGGCGCACGACTCTGGCGCGCGCTGGGTTGTGCTGTGCGATACCAATGGCGGCACCATGCCCGCCGAGGTTTCCGAAATCGTGCGCACCGTGGCAAAGACTGTACCGGGAACCCATCTCGGCATTCATGCCCATAATGATACGGATCAGGCCGTGGCCAATTCACTGGCGGCGATCGATGCGGGCTGCCGCCATGTGCAGGGAACGCTAAACGGCATCGGCGAGCGTTGCGGCAATGCCAATCTTGTTTCGATCATCGCAACGCTTGGCCTGAAAAAATCCTACCGTGACCGCTTCATCATCAATGTTGATGACGAGCGCTTGCAGAATCTTACCCATGTGGCGCGCTCCTTTGACGAACTGCTGAACCGTGCGCCAAACGCGCAGGCGCCCTATGTGGGCAAGAGCGCTTTTGCGACCAAAGCCGGCATTCATGCCTCGGCCATCGTGAAGGAACCGGAAACCTATGAACATGTGAAGCCGGAAACCGTGGGCAACCGCAGGCGCATGCTGGTGTCCGATCAGGCCGGAAAATCCAATCTCCTTGCCGAGCTGCATCGCATTGGCATGATGGTGTCCAAGGATGACAAGCGCCTCGACACGCTGTTGCGTGAAGTAAAGGAACGCGAGGCCGTGGGCTATGCTTATGATGCGGCGGATGCGTCGTTCGAGCTCCTGGCACGGCGCACTTTAGGCAGCGTGCCCCATTATTTTGACGTGTTGTCCTTCCGCGTGATCGTGGAGCAGCGCGACAAGGAAATGATTTCCGAGGCAGTTGTGAAAGTGAAAATCGATGGCGAGACCTTCATCAATGCGGGCGAAGGAAACGGCCCGGTAAACGCGCTGGACGTGGCGTTGCGCAAGGACCTGGGCAAATTCCAGCCCTATATCAATGATCTTGAACTTGCCGACTACAAGGTGCGCATCCTCAATGGCGGAACGGGAGCTACAACCCGCGTGTTGATTGAGAGCAGGGACTCCCATGGCGACCGCTGGTTCACCGTTGGCGTTTCACCCAATATTGTCGAGGCATCGTTTCAGGCGCTCTCCGATTCAATCATCTACAAACTCCTGCGCGATGGCGTAACCGGCGACAGTTGACATGCTGGATGCTCATGTGACCCATGCCCATTCCTTAATTGCCGTGTGGGATGCGCGCGGCTAAACCCCGGGGATGGCAGCCATCGAACAGACATCGAAAACCGGATTAACCGCAGCCGAAAAAGGCGTTCTTTACGCTGTTTTGGCTCACCTCACCTGGGGCGCCATGGCGGTTTATTTCGGCTATCTGCGCCATGTTTCACCAATGGAAATAGCGGTGCACCGGGGCTTGTGGTCGATCCCTTGCGCGGCGGTGATCATCTGGTGGCTTGGTCAGTACAAGGATGTTTGGCAGGCCGTCGCCTCAAAGCGCAATCTGGCAATTCTCACGCTCACCAGCGCCATCATCGTTTTCAACTGGGGCTTCTACGTCTGGTCCATCGAAGTGGGCCGCACGCTGGAATCCAGCCTCGGCTATTACATCAACCCGCTGATGAATGTGGTGATGGGCTATCTGTTCCTGGGCGAACGCTTTAACCGCCTGCAGATGGTGGCCCTTGTGCTTGCTGTCATCGCGGTGCTCATCCAGACCTTTGCCGCAGGCGTGTTCCCCTGGCTTGGCCTGATGCTGGCCTCAACCTTCTGCCTCTATGGTTTCCTGCGCAAGACCATCGCCGTGGGCCCAACCCAGGGTTTCTTCATCGAAGTCTGCATCATCGCCATTCCGCTTTTGCTCATGCAGTTCTGGCTCGTCGACAGGGGCGAGGCCCATTTCGGCGGCACAACCGCGGATACGTTGTTGCTGATGGGCTGCGGTGTGATGACGACATCGGCGTTGGTATTCTTCGCGCTGTCAATAAAGTTGCTGCGCTATTCAACCGCCGGATTACTGCA
>JAHFPK010000253.1 GCA_023266715.1 Hyphomicrobiales bacterium
CGCGCTTGGCGCCATCAGGGAACGTCAACGTAATCATATTTTCCTCCTGCCCACTCCTGCCAACACTTGCAGGTAAGCGATTTTGTAGTTTCGATGCCGCGCTTATGACCTTAAATCAAGTCTTTGGTCAAGCCTACCCGGAAAAACTGCGCCGTTAATCCGGCCTTAGTTTTTCGCTAACCCCTATTAACCTGAACATTTCGTGTCCAACCCGAACTACGGTGCAGCATTTGAGTTGGGTATAAACATGAACAAACTTCTCTTCCGACTTGCCTTTGCGGATGCAGCTCTGCTTCCGGCTTCATTCGTTCTCGCAGCCGACCTCGATGCTCCGCCGCCGGTAGAGGACCTGCGTCCTGCGACCTTCGATTGGGCGGGGCCATACCTCGGTATCTTCGACGCTGTCATGCTGCCTTGACTTACAACTTCAGCTGGCAATCCCAAATAAATTGAGCATCAGGGGCCGTTATCGACCCCTTTTCCTTTGTCGCCACTCCGGCCCTTCATAGTTCTCAGGCACCGGGTCAAAGCCATCCCCGCCCCAGGGATGGCAGCGGGAGACGCGGGCAAGGCCCAGAAGGAATCCCCGCCACGCCCCATGCTTTTCGATGGCAGTTCGTGCATAGTCGGAACATGTCGGTAAATAGCGGCAGCGCCTGCCCATTATCGACGAAAGTGTGAGCTGGTAAAAGCGGATCAGGAATAAGAGCAGTACTTTCATCATGGCCTCAGCGAAACCCAACATCCTTTTCATTATTGCAGATCAACTGGCCGCGCAATTCCTGGGCGCCTACGGCCATAAGGTCACCAAAACCCCAAATCTGGACCGTCTTGCAAAATCCGGCGTCGTCTTTGAGAACGCCTATTCCTCCAGCCCTCTCTGTGCCCCGGCGCGCGCCACCATCATGAACGGTCTGCTGCCATCACGTACCGGCGTTTATGATAACGCTGCGGAATTCCCCTCCTCCATTCCAACCTGGGCCCATTACCTGCGCCTGCAAGGCTACAAAACCTGCCTTTCCGGCAAAATGCATTTCGTCGGCCCCGACCAGTTGCACGGTCTTGAAGAACGCCTGACTACCGACATTTACCCCGCCGACTTCGGCTGGACGCCCGATTGGCGCTTGAAACAGGAACGCATCGATTGGTGGTACCACAACATGACCAGCGTTCTTCAGCCCGGCATTGCTGAAATTACCAACCAGCTCGAATATGATGACGAAGTGGCCTTCCTGGCGGTCAGGAAAATCTATGACTATGCACGGTATGAACCCGGCAAGCCCTTCTGCCTGATGACCTCCTTCACCCATCCCCATGATCCTTATGCCGCACGTGCCAAATACTGGAATCTTTATCGCGATGAGGATGTCGATTTGCCACGCGTTGGCCCCATCGGCCACAACGCGCTCGATGCCCATAGCCAGCGGCTTTATGACGTTTCCGCCATGCAGGACTACACCGTAACCGAAGCCGATGTCCGTGCTGCCCGGCATGGCTATTACGCCAACATTTCCTATATCGATGACCTTATCGGGCAATTGCTAGACGCTCTTGAAGCTACTGGGCAACTCGACAACACCGTGATCGTTTTCACCTCGGATCACGGCGACTTCCTCGGCGAACGCGGCCTCTGGTACAAGATGTCCTATCTCGATCCATCGGCCCATATTCCCTTGATTGTCTGTGCGCCTGAAAAATTCAGTCAGCGCCGCGTGAAAGAACCCGTGTCACTTCCTGATATTTTGCCAACCTTTGTCGATATCTCAACAGAAGGCAAAGGCGAATTGGCTAGGCCAACCGATGGACGTTCGCTCTATCCACTGCTCAATGGCGCTGCGGAACACTTGGAAGCAACCGCGTGGGGCGAATATCTGGCTGAGGGCACCATCGCGCCGATGTACATGTTGCGGCGTGGCCCCTGGAAATATATTCACTGCCCAACCGATCCAGACCAATTGTTCAATCTCATTGACGATCCCAATGAACTAAACAATCTTGCGGGCAGTCATCCCTTGAGCGTAAAATTTCGTTCTGAAGTGGTGGCAAAATTTGATATTCCAAAAATCAACCAGACTGTTCTCGAAAGCCAGCGCGCGCGCCTCATGATGTTCGAGGCGCTCAAAAGTGGGGCGCATTTCCCCTGGGATTTCCAGCCGCTGCGCGATGCATCCGAGCAATACACGCGCAATCACATGAGTGTCACTGACCGCGACCTGCAGTCACGTTTTCCCAGAGCGCCCGATATTGGGGGCAAGAAACGCTAGCTCAGAACGGCAAACCGTTGCGTCGTGTGACTGTGGTTTTCGTCCCTTCTTTTTCAAAAAACATGTCTACATCCGAATAATAGGCACGCTCCAGGGGCGCACGCGTTCCAATTTCCAGATAGGTCACTGGAGTCTTCGTCTTGTTGACGAGATGATGGCCATTGGCCACGCCGGCCTTGAACCCGGCACACATGCCGGGTTTCAGCAAATGTTCACCGGCGTCATCAATCAAAGTGATTTCGCCCTCAACCACAAAGACGAATTCATCCTCGTTCTCGTGCCAATGGCGCTGGGAGGACCAGGTGCCGGGCGCCAGGGTCGTCAGATTCACCCCATATTGCGTAAGACCGAAGACATCGCCCAGAGCCCGCTTTTCACGACCCTTAACGGGCCCGGCAAACTCTGGTGGATAGACGGTTCCGGTTCTGGGGGTCACTGTCTTGGGATCCAGCTTGGACGGTTTGTTCATAGGGCCTCGGCTTTCGCTTCAATTTGTGCAATGGCGTCAGTCACGGCATCAAAGGTCAGCAGCGTTGAGGCGTGGCGCGCCTTGAAATCGCGGACCGGGATGAAGGCCTCATAGTCTGCCCACTTGCCTTGAGGTGCCGGGCCACCGTCTTTCAACATAGCATACATCTGCTCTTTCAACTTGCGCAATTCCCCCACCGTGGAACCAATGACATGGCGCGCCATGACCGAGGAAGAAGCCTGCCCCAGAGCACAGGCTTTCACTTCCTGGCCAAAGTCGGTAACCACATCACCCTTCATCTTAAGGTCAACCGTAACCCTGGAACCACAGAGCTTGGAATGGGCCACAGCCGTGGCATCCGGTGCAGCCAAGCGTTGCAAATGCGGAATATCTGCAGCGAATTCCAAAATCTTCTTGTTGTAAATCTCGTTAATCATTCACATATCCCGGTCGGTCTTGGCCAACCAATGGTCTTTGCTGGTTTGCCTCAATTTACCCCCCATGATATGGGAAGAACAGAAACTTTAGTAAAGTCAATTTAGAACCTAACCCCAAAGAGACAACATGGACGCTATTATCAAGAAATTCCAACGCGAAATCACGGATTCGAGACTAAAGCGTCCGTCTCAGGAAGAAGCCGAGGCTGCCGTTCGCACGCTCTTGGCCTGGGCTGGCGACGATCCCTCCCGCGAAGGCCTGCTGGATACGCCGCGCCGGGTGACCAAGGCCTTCCTTGAATATTTTAGCGGTTATGGCGAAGACCCGACAGAAACCCTTGCGCGTACTTTTACCGATGTCGGTGGCTATGATGATATTGTCATGCTGCGCGATATTGAATTTACCTCCCACTGCGAACACCATATTGCACCCTTCGTGGGCCGTGCCCACGTGGCTTACCTCCCCACCGAACAGGTCGTGGGCATTTCCAAGCTGGCCCGCGTGGTTGAAATTTTTGCCAGGCGCTTGCAGACCCAGGAAACCATGACCGCGCAAATTGCCAATGCAATTTGCACCAGCCTCAAGCCCCGGGGGGCGGCCGTGATGATTGAAGCGGTTCACACCTGCATGTCCATGCGCGGCATTGGCAAGCGCAATGTGGCAACCATTACCACGCAATTCACCGGCGAATTCAAATCCAACCCAACCATGCAGACCCGCTTCATGGAACTGGTGCGCTCGCCATCGGGCGGTTTTTCCCTCTAATGACAAGCGCCCTCGATGAAACGAAGGCGCTTCAACTCAGGTTTGATGAGAAGGGCCTGATTCCCGCCATCGTTACCGATGCACGTGATGGCACGCTGCTCATGTTTGCCTACATGAACCGGGAAGCACTGGATGTAACGCTTGTCACGGGCCAGGCGCATTTCTACAGCCGAACCCGCAAGGTCCTGTGGAAAAAGGGGGAAACCTCTGGCGAGACCTTTGCCGCTGTCAGCATTCTGACCGACTGCGACCAGGATGTTTTGCAAATCAAGGTCACTGCGGAAGGTCAGGGTGCGGCCTGTCATACGGGCCGCAAGTCCTGCTTCTATCGCAAAATCGTCAACGGCGAACTCGAGTTCATCGACAACGAAAAGCTTTTCGATCCGGATTTCGTCTACGAAAAATAGGAACCTATCCGGCCGACGCAATATAACTCTTCATATCTTCCGCCTCGCGCTCGATGGCTTCAATGCGGAATTTCACAATATCCCGATTGATATCATCCCTGCGAGCTTGCCGCCTTCCACCACCGGCAAATGACGAATCCGGTGGGTTGTCATCAACGTCATTAACTCG
>JAHFPK010000254.1 GCA_023266715.1 Hyphomicrobiales bacterium
ATCCGCCGTGCCGGGCGTGGCCAGCGCCAAGGCAACCCTGGTCTTTGATCCGCCTTGGGATCATAGCCGCATGTCGGATGAAGCGCGCGTTGCGATGAATATGTGGTAAGGTGACAAACATGGCCCAGGCAACTCAACGTCCTAAGGTAATGTCGCTCACTGATGCGGCGGCTGAACGCGTGCGCCAGATCATTGCCAGGTCCGAGCAGCCCGTTCTGGGCCTGCGCGTGGGCGTGAAGAATGGCGGCTGTGCCGGCATGGAATACACCATGGAATGGGCCTCCGAGAAAAAGCCCTTTGATGAAGTGATCGAGGAAAAGGGCGTGAAGGTCCTGATAGATCCCAAGGCCATTCTCTTCCTTTTAGGCACTGAAATGGATTTCCAGACCTCGGCTCTGAAATCCGGTTTCACCTTCAACAACCCAAACCAGACGTCGGCCTGCGGCTGCGGCGAGAGCGTGCAGTTGAAAGCCGCTGCGGCAACGGCTTGAGCGTTAGCGCTCAATTCAAGGAATTTTTGGTTGAACAAATGGCGGGATTTGGCCCCGTCACCATCCGCGCCATGTTCGGCGGCGCCGGCATCTATCATGATGGCCTGATGTTTGCTCTCGTGTATGATGAAGCGCTCTATTTCAAAGTCGATGAAACAAGCCGACGTGCCTTTGAAGCAGAGAAGCTGCCGCCGTTTGTCTATTCCATGAAGGGCGGCAAGAAAATCGACACGTCGTATTTTCGCTCCCCCGAACGTTGCCTGGATGATGCCGACGAAATGGCCCAATGGTGCCGTGTTGCCTATGGCGTGGCGTTAAAAGCCAAGGCTTCGAAAAAATCCAGGATTAAGTAGGCTGCCTGATTACTTTCGCAGCAGAAACGCCGGCATGTTGCCCTTGTGGAAGCCGCCCGATTCGGGCGCGTCCTCAAGTTCTCGCTCTGGCCTTGCCCTGCGCTGTTCTGGTTGGCGTACTGGTGCTGGCCTCACGTCCGGCACTGGTTTTGCGGTGACAGGCTTTGCAGCGATAGGTTTCGCGGCGTCAGGTTTTTCCCTGTGATGGCTTACTTTCTTGGCACCCCGGTGAGCGCGATGCTCCTTCACAGGTGGTTCAGCGCTCTCGTCCGCTGAGCCAATATCAAAATATTCAATATCCTTTTTAATCAGGGCTTCGATGGCGCGCAGATGCTTCGCTTCCTCGCGCGTGACCATGGTGAAGGCATGGCCTTCACGTCCCGCACGTCCCGTGCGGCCAACTCGGTGCACATAATCTTCGGCATGAATGGGCACATCAAAATTGAAAACGTGGCTCACTTCCGGAATATCAAGTCCGCGCGCTGCCACGTCTGAGGCAATCAGATAGGTCACTTCATTGTTACGGAAGGCGGCCAGCATTTTGAGCCGCGCCGACTGGTCCATATCGCCGTGCAGGGCACCCGCACTGAAGCCGTGCCGCTTTAAGGATTTTTCAAGAAGCGCCACAGTGGTCTTGCGGTTGGCAAAAACAATGCCGTTTTTCACATTGGTTTGCGTGCGGAGCAGAATACGCAGCGCGTCGCGCTTCTGCGCGGGATCATGGGGCACCTTCACCAGACGCTGTTCAATGCTTGCCGGCGAGGAACTTGGCGCACTGGCTTCAATCCGAACCGGGTTGTGCAGAAACTGCGTGGTGAGCCGGTGGATCTCCGGCGGCATGGTGGCCGAGAAAAATAACGTCTGCCGCGTGAAGGGCAGGAGCTTGCAGATTTTTTCAATATCCGGAATGAATCCCATGTCGAGCATGCGGTCGGCCTCGTCGATCACCAGCATTTCAATGCCGGTGAGCAACAGTCCGCCGCGCTCCATGTGATCCAGCAGGCGTCCCGGCGTAGCAATCACCACATCGGCCCCACGATTGATCTTGGCGGCCTGCGGTTCAAATGCAACGCCGCCGATGAGGAGCGCTACGGTGAGTTTGTGCTGCTTGCCCAGGGTTTCGAAGGCCTCATGAACCTGCGCTGCCAATTCACGCGTCGGTTCCAAAATGAGAGTGCGTGGCATGCGGGCCTTGGCGCGGCCCTTTTCCAAAAGGGTTAACATGGGCAGAACAAAGGCCGCCGTCTTTCCCGAACCTGTTTGGGCTAGCCCCAAAACATCCTTGCGCTGCAAGGCATGGGGAATGGCCTGAGCCTGAATGGTGGTGGGGGTGGTATATCCGGCAGCTGTAATAGCTTCGAGTACTTTTGGACTTAGTCCGAGTTCGGAGAAATTCATCTAGGGTTGAAAGACCGTTCTGGCGATTAAATAAGGGTGAGCGCCCGGGGCCGTTTCGCCACATCCGGGGGCGCGCTGATTGACGCGGAAAATAGGGCTTTTCCAATTAAAGTCAAATTTCCTAGGTAAATGCGGTAAACTGGCGCGCTTTCCGCCTAGGTGCCTTCACCTAGGCGACAAGAATTCGCGCCAGATTAATAATTTGGGGCATGTTGTTTTCGGCAAAGTCATGCAACTTTGCCGCAACATGCCCGAAAAATAAGGGCGGGTTTGAGACCCGCCCTTTGAGTTTGTTACGCTTGGGAGGTTACCGTCATTCCTCGAATCGTTCTGGTTAATACTACTCCACCGCAGCTTTGAATGCCACCTTTGATTGAAGTATCGCGCGAACGCCCTTGGCGCATGCCTTTCCGCGGAGATCAGGCGAGGTCGAAGCGGTCCAGATTCATCACCTTGGCCCACGCCGCCACGAAGTCCTTCACGAACTTCTCCTTCGCGTCCGCGCACGCATAGACTTCCGCGAGGGCCCGGAGTTGGGAGTGCGAACCGAAGATCAGGTCGACGCGGGTCCCGGTCCACTTGACCTGGTTCGTCTTCCGGTCGCGTCCTTCGAACACGCCTTCGGATCCAGCGGACGGCTGCCATTGCGTGCTCATGTCGAGTAGGTTGACGAAGAAGTCATTCGTCAGCGTCTCGGGCCGCTTGGTAAAGACGCCGTGCGCCGGCTGTCCAGTATTTGCATTCAGCGCGCGCAGGCCGCCGACGAGCACCGTCATCTCTGGCGCCGTCAGCGTCAGCAATTGCGCCCGATCCACCAACAGCTCCTCGGCGGACAAGCGCTGCTTGCTGCCGAGATAGTTGCGGAAACCGTCAGCGGTCGGTTCGAGCGGCGCGAAGGAGTCGACGTCGGTTTGCTCCTGCGACGCGTCCATGCGGCCCGGCGTGAAGGGCACCTTCACATCGTGCCCGGCGTCCTTCGCGGCTTTCTCGATCGCTGCAGCGCCGCCGAGAACGATCAGGTCAGCGAGCGAGACTTTCTTGCCGAATTCCTTTTGGATCGCTTCGAGTTTCTGAAGGACCTTCGCCAGTTGAGCCGGCTGGTTGACGCCCCAATCCTTCTGCGGCACGAGGCGAATGCGCGCCCCGTTTGCGCCACCGCGCTTGTCAGAGCCGCGGAACGTCGAGGCAGAAGCCCAAGCCGTCGAGACCAGCTGGGACACGGACAGTCCCGATGCGAGGATCTTGGCCTTCAGAGCAGCAATGCCCTGGTCCCCGATCAGTTCATGGTTGACTGCGGGAATGGGGTCCTGCCACGGCAGCTCCTCTTTCGGAACGAGCGGGCCGAGATAACGCACCATCGGGCCCATGTCGCGGTGCGTGAGCTTGTACCAAGCCCTGGCGAACGCATCCGCGAACTGATCTGGGTTCTCGTGAAAGCGCCTCGAAATCTTTTCGTAAACAGGGTCGAAGCGAAGAGCGAGGTCAGTGGTCAGCATGGATGGCGCGTGACGCTTTAACGGGGCGTGCGCATCCGGCACCGAACCGGCGCCTGCGCCATTTTTCGGTTTCCATTGATGCGCACCGGTCGGGCTCTTGGTCAATTCCCATTCGAAGCCGAACAGGTTCGAGAAGAAGTTGTTGCTCCACTTCGTTGGCGTCGTGGTCCAGATGACTTCCAGGCCGCTGCCGATCGTGTCACCGCCTTTGCCGCTGCCATAGGCGTTCTTCCAGCCGAGGCCTTGCGCCTCGATGCCGGCGGCTTCCGGCTCTGGGCCCACCAGTGTCGCATCGCCAGCGCCGTGGGTCTTGCCGAAGGTGTGTCCGCCGGCAATCAGCGCAACCGTTTCTTCGTCGTTCATCGCCATTCGGCCGAACGTGTCGCGAATATCCTTGGCCGCAGCGATTGGATCCGGATTGCCGTTCGGCCCTTCCGGATTCACGTAAATCAGACCCATCTGCACAGCGGCGAGAGGATTCTGAAGGTCACGATCGCCGGAGTAGCGCTCGTCGGCCAGCCACTTGCCTTCGGGCCCCCAGTAGATGTCCTGTTCGGGCTCCCAGACATCAGCGCGCCCGCCGCCGAAACCGAACGTCTTGAACCCCATCGACTCGAGGGCGACGTTGCCTGTGAGAATCATCAGGTCGGCCCACGAGATCTTGTTGCCGTACTTCTGCTTGATCGGCCACAATAGCCGGCGCGCCTTGTCGAGGTTCACGTTGTCCGGCCAGCTGTTGAGCGGCGCGAAACGCTGCTGCCCG
>JAHFPK010000255.1 GCA_023266715.1 Hyphomicrobiales bacterium
GATTCCATAGTGGCCTTTGCCAATGTCGCAGATGTTTTGACAATTGCCCCGGCAACGGATGTTTCTCTCGACATAACTGGGCCCTTTTCCGGCGATCTGCCTCGCGATAACAGGAATAGTGTCGTTGCCGCCTGGCACCTGCTGAACGATTTTCTGAGGCAAAAGGGCGCTGCGTTAGCGCCAGCAAAATTTCTTCTCGAGAAAAATCTTCCCGTCGCTTCAGGCATTGGCGGTGGGTCTGCCGATGCGGCCGCGGCCTTGCGGGGCTTGATCAGGCTCTTTGATATTTCAATTTCCGCGCAAAACTTGAATGGGATCGCGCTTCAGCTTGGTGCCGATGTGCCAATTTGTCTGGTTCAGAAAACCAGCCGCATGCGTGGCGCAGGCGAAATGATCGCCCCCTTTTCCACGAATCTTCCCTCGAGCATGGTGCTGGTCAATCCGCTCATTCCGTTGCCGACCTTGAAAGTGTTTGACGCATTGAGTTTGGATCGAGGGCAATCCCTTGGAGCCATTATTGGAGACCTGAATGATTTCAGATGCTGGCGCAATGATCTCACCGCACCTGCGATAAAAATTGTTCCGGAAATTGCCAACATACTTGAGAGTCTAAATTCTCAGTCGGGAATAGCCTGTGCCCGCATGTCGGGTTCCGGGGCGACCTGTTTTGGTTTGACCGAAAATTTTGAGCGCGCTGAGTTGGCGGCAACCGCAATTTCGGCAAAACATCCCGGCTGGTGGGTTGCCGCCACAACCCTGGTTTAATCAAAACGCCCGTGTAATGCAGAAATCAACCGCCTCGAGCAGCGCCGACTTCCATTTGCTGTCGGGAAATATGGCAAGCGCATCCCTGGCAATGTCACCATAGTGATTGGCACGTTCAATAGTGTCGGCAATGGCCCCATGACGTACCATCAGTTTTTGGGCATAAATCAAATCATCTTCCGTCTGGTTGCCGTCCTCCAGCGTGCGCTTCCAGAAATTCCGCTCTTCCTTCGATCCGCGCCGGAAAGAAAGAACTACGGGCAAGGTGATTTTCCGCTCGCGGAAATCATCGCCCACGCTCTTGCCAAGCGAGGCCTGCTTGCCGGAATAATCCAGCGCATCGTCGACAAGCTGGAACACAATGCCGAGATTGCGTCCATAGGATTCAACCGCTGCCTGTTCATCGCGCGGGCGGGCGGCGATAACACCGCCGACTTCGGCTGCCGCCGAGAACAGGGCCGCCGTTTTTGCGCCCACCACTTGCAGGTAGGCGTCTTCCGTCGTGGACGTATCCTGCGAAATCGATAGCTGCAGCACTTCTCCTTCGGCAATAACCGCCGCGGCATTCGACAAAATGCGAAGGCAATCCAACGAGCCTGT
Source organism: Hyphomicrobiales bacterium (assembly GCA_023266715.1). Lineage (GTDB taxonomy): Bacteria > Pseudomonadota > Alphaproteobacteria > Rhizobiales > Aestuariivirgaceae > Aestuariivirga. The sequence continues at coordinate 1,366 of JAHFPK010000255.1, forward strand.
TTCCACCATCATCTTGAAGGCCTGGCCCAGGAGATAATCGCCCACCAGCACGCTGGCCTGATTTCCCCAAATGACGCGCGCCGCCTGTTTGCCGCGGCGCAAATCGCTTTCATCGACGACATCATCGTGAAGCAGCGTTGCCGTGTGCATGAATTCAACGGCGGTCGCGAGCTTGATGTGATGGTCGCCGGAATAGCCGCACATGCGGGCGCACGCCAGGGTCAGCATGGGGCGAATGCGCTTGCCCCCGGAATTGATCAGGTGGCCGGCAATTTCAGGAATGAGCTCAACATGGCTTTGGGCCCGCGCCAGGATACCGTCGTTGACCCGGTCCATATCCTCGGAAACCAGCCCCACAAGAGCATCAAGACTGGGCAATGGCGCATCATCACCGCCCCCAAAGGGAATGACCACACCCATAAAGTTGCCATCCTTCTCCTGTTTTCTCACCCAGAATAGGGGGAAAGGCCTACAGTCAGCAAGCGTGACCGGTTGCCGCGAGTTTGATTGCCGCCTGATGGGTGGAATGTGAGGGCTGAAATGGTGGAATTGCTGCGAACCAATGATATCGTTTATCTCTCATTCGTGAGACATGTGTTAAATGAGGGGGGAATAGATCATTTGCTCCTCGATGAGTATGTGAGCGCCGTGGAAGGATCGATAAATGCCATACCCCGCCGGATTGTCGTGGAAGAAAACATGTTAAAATGCGCACAAAACTTGCTCAGTAACCATTCGCTAACCATCAATCAATAATACTTGGTGATTATGCAAGTGACTGCCCAGGTCAATCCCGCTCAAATTCCGCCTCCGCCCATGGCCCCATCAGCCGTGCCGCATTCATTGACCGAGGACGCGTTTCTGGGTGGCAGACTTCGAATTCTTCAGCCCGAAAAAGGCTATCGCGCCGGCATTGATGCCGTCTTCCTGGCCGCAGCAATTCCCTGCGTAGCTGGCGAAACCGTATTTGAGGCTGGCATCGGCACAGGCGTCGCAGCACTTTGCGCTATTGTGCGGAATCCGGCAATTCACGTCACCGGAATTGAAATTGCCGCGCGCTATTCAATGCTGTGTGAAGAGAATGCCAAGCGCAACGGCTTCAGCCATAGCCTGCGGGTGATTCACGCGGATGTGAAGGATGCGCTCCGCAAGGATCTCTCCCATCTTCCCCAGCACGGCTCATTCAGCCACGCCATTGCTAACCCTCCCTATTTTGAGGAGGGGAAGTCAACCCCTTCGCCACATCTTCTGAAGACCCAGGCCCATGCCTTCGGCCCTGAGGATTTGGAAATCTGGGTTAAGGTGATGCACACCATGGTGGCCTTGCGCGGCACCGTGACAATTGTTCATCGCGCCGAAACGCTCGGAAAAATTTTGGGCGCCATGGATGAGCGCTTTGGCGATATCCGCATTGCGCCGCTCTATGCCCGTGAAGGCACGGCTGCATCGCGCGTTATTGTGCAAGGCGTAAAAGGCTCAAAAGCGCCTATGCAACTCCTGCCCGGCCTAATTCTGCATTCGGACAATTCGCAATTCACCCCCGATGCCGAAGCGGTTTTGCGCGATGGTTCAACCTGGCGCCTGCGCTAGATTCCGCTGAGACTTGCAACATGATGGCTTTGTTCCTATTTCATGGGGCATGGCTAAACCTTCAATTTTCTCCCGTTTGCTCCCGCAGCGTTTCCGTAAATCACAGCCGAGGATCAATGTTGTCCGCCTGCATGGCGCCATTGGTATCGGCTCGCCCCTAAGGCCGCCATTGACCGCCAAGGACCTCGACCCGGTCCTTGAGCGGGCTTTTAACAAAAATATCGCAGCCGTTGCCCTGGCGGTTAATTCCCCCGGCGGGTCCGCCGTACAATCGGCCCTCATCCACGCCCGCATCAGGACCTTGGCCGACGAATACAAAATTCCGGTCTATGTGTTTTGCGAGGATGTGGCCGCATCCGGCGGCTATTGGCTGGCCTGCGCCGGCGATGAAATCTACGCCGATGAAAGCTCCATTGTGGGCTCCATTGGTGTGATTTCTGCAGGCTTTGGTTTTGTTGAGGCCATCGGCAAATTGGGCATTGAACGCCGCGTCCACACGGCAGGCGAAAACAAGTCCATCCTCGATCCTTTCCAGCCCCAGAAACAGGAAGATGTTGATCGCCTTCTCGCCCTCCAGGCTGATGTCCATGGCGCATTCAAATCGCTCGTGCGGAGCAGGCGGGCAGGAAAATTGAAAGGTGATGAAACCGAAATGTTTTCCGGCGCCTTCTGGTCCGGCCGTCAGGCCCTGGACCGCGGCCTCATTGACGGCATCGGCCACATGCATGATGTCTTGAAAAAGAAATTCGGCGATAAGATGGTTCTGAAGAATATCGCGGCGTCCCGTGGCTGGGGCCTCAGCCGCCTTGGTTTTGGCACTTTTGCCGAGTTTCCTGGTGCGACTTTTGATGCGCTGGAAACCCGTGCGCTTTGGGCTAAGTTCGGACTATAGTGGGTGGAATAGGGAGATAGCCATGATATTTGCCAAGGTTGTGACTGTAATCATTGCTGGTGTTTTGACCGTTCTCACCGCGCGCCGCCTGCTGAATGAAATGAATGCCGCCAAGGCCCGCGTGAAACCGCGCCAACCCAATACGGTCACCAAACTGCGCCAGGATCCCAGCACGGGCATTTATTATCCCGACAATTGATGTCTGGCCATTCCAGCGACGCCTGGCTTGAAGGTGTCTATCATGCCAAGACCCAAAGCGATCTCATCGTCCTTTATGATGGCTGGTCCAAAACCTACGACGCCGACATGCAGGGCATCGGCTATCTCCATCCCGCAGTTATCGCGGGCCTCGTCGGGCGCTATGTTCCAAACAAGTCAGATGCGGTTTTCGACGCCGGTGTGGGCACCGGCACGGTTGGCAATATCCTCGCCATCATGGGCTACAGCAATCTGATCGGCATTGATATGTCCGACGGCATGCTGGCCCACGCCGGGGCCCGAAAAATTTACACTGATCTCCGCAACCGCGTGTTGGGCAAGCCCTTGGATTTCGCCGACGGCAGCATGGCGGCCGTTGTTTCAACCGGCGTGTTCACCACCGGCCATGG
>JAHFPK010000256.1 GCA_023266715.1 Hyphomicrobiales bacterium
GCACCGCCCCGTCCAAGGATCGAAAAGCCATGCCGTTCCTACTCCGTGCCATTCGCGCCATTGCGCCGCATGGCTCGGGTACGGCCTTTCTTCGCCGGTCGCAGGGTCAAACTTCATCAGTATGTTTTGCATTTCCAATTCTCCAATCGGGCGCCAAAACGCCCAACTCGGCGCTCAAATCGGACGCCCTGCGGGCGCCGTTTAGCTCTGCGTTGTGCGTCAAAATCCGCCATGCTCCTGCTGCCACACGCGGAACCTGTCCATTTCCAATGGCTCGCAGTCTGTCCACCCGATTGGCCACCCCATCAGCCATTCCGGTAATTCCGGGCAGTATTCCCCCCCCCTGATCGTCACCATCAATCCCTTCACCGAGACAGTTCGGGCAGCCGTAGGCGTCGTCTGTTTCCATTCGATACCCGCAGAACGGACACAGGAAAACAGCAACATCGGAAGCCTGTCCGTTCTGGTCTTGCCGTCCTTGCGTTCCAGTGCCATGCCCGGCGTGTCCTTCCAGTCTCTGCTGGTCGGAGTGGGAAGCGAGAAACCAAAGCCGTTTTCTTGCGTGTGGCAGTCCGAAATCGGAAGCGCCAAGAGTTGCCCATCGACAAACATACCCGCGCTCGGCCAGGGATCGAACGATCCCTGCAAGTCCTTGGGCTTTGAGTTCTGGCGAGTTCTCCCCCCAAACAAATCGGGGGCGCACTTCGTCAATGATGCGGAGGTATTCAAACCACAATCCGCTTTTGCTTCCGGCAATTCCGTCGCGGCCCCACATTGCCCTAGCGATGCTGATGTCAACGCACGGAAACCCGCCCGAAACCACGTCAACAATTCCACGCCAAGGCGTGCCGTCGAAGCTTGTAACGTCATCCCAAACTGGAAAAGGTTCAAGGATTCCGTCATTCTGTCGCGCCAGCAATACGCTTCGCGCGTAGTCGTCGATCTCAACGGCGCAAACAGTGCGCCATCCGAGCAAGTGGCTTGCGAGTATTCCGCCACCAGCGCCTGCGAAAAGTGCCAACTCATTCATGCTCCACCAACATAGAGGTTTGAACTACTTGTCTCGGCGGGTACGCAAGCCCGGTGCCAATCGGGCAGATCGTTACCCGCCCGCCATCCTCGTCGTCCAGCGCGATCCATAAAAAAGATTCGTCGCCTTCGTCTTGCCATTCAGGCTTAATCCTTACCTGGTCGCTCTTCTTAATCATTTCGTTTCCTTTCGCTCGAATCCATAGTCCGCCATCACTACAACCTCGTCTTCGCCTGCCGCGATGCGGTCTGCCGCAGCGTAGAGCCAGTGCTGGCCGAGTTTCTCTTTGTGCAATTCCAGGTAGGTTCTGAGCACAGCCTGACGGCCGCCACGTCGCCAGTGTTTTGTGTCTAGCGGGTCGAGTTTCGAGTTGCGCCAGGAAGTTTCTGTTTTCTCTGCCATAGGTGTCTTATTAGTGGTCTGGGCCAGCAGGTAGAGGCATCCAGTGGGTTACGTAGCGGAATAAAACACCCGGCAGCGACCAGTGGTTCTGGTCGGAATCCCACTTCGGGCCGTTGCCGGTCATTCGGAAAGTTGTAATCGCTGCGCACCCTGGTAGGGTCGAACCAAAATACCCCTCCCGCCACACAAGCACGGTTTCATTGTGGCTAGGAAATCGTTGGTCAGTCGGAACCCACACGCCGACCCCATCGCTCAAGCCGCCGGCGAGACCTTTCGGATTTTGATATTCACTCATAATGACTACCTCAGATGATGGCGGGGTCATGGTCAAACGCCAAAAGCCCCGAGCCGAACAACTGCCGGCGGGCATGATGGTTCAGTCGCCTCTGGTATTTTTTCCGCCGTCTTCCGGCGCGGTGTGGCCGGCGCGCCGGTGTCAATACCCCATATCGGCGTTTTGCCGATGTAACCGACAATTGCCGTGATTCCCGCTGCAGTCATCAAGTTGAGTGTTCGCAGGGTGAGTTTACGGCTCAGGCCGCACCTTGCTGCCAGCGCTTCGGCGCTTCGGCTTTCGATTTCTAAAGTTTTGATAATTCGATGCATCAAAATAGCCTCGTTATTTCTTGCCGGTTTTTTAGGTTTGCTGGATTCCATTGGCCATCTCCACGGCTGGGCAGATGTCATCGCTCTGCCCGGTGAGGTTGATCAAGGAGACCAGCAGCGCTGTGCCGATCATTGCCAGGATGGCATTTTTTACCCGCCTGCGCTTCTGTAGGCCAGGGGATGGATATTTAATTTGCATGGCTGGGCTTTCCGAATGACGCGATGGCGCGCTTTACGGCATCCAGCCGTTCTTTACGCCTGGCGTCTTCGCAGCGTGTGCAACGGCAGTCTCTGTCAGCAATTTGCTGTGGGGTATAGGTGCTGGTTTTCATGGGGTTAATTCCTCACATTGGATTTTGAGATTGCTAAAATCGATGGTCGGGTAAGTTTCTTCGAATGCGGCATTTGCGGACAAAATCGCATCAATTGGGTGGTCGGCTTCGGCGGTGTCCAGGAAGGTGCACTCCACGCCAAGTTGATAAAACGTCAATCTCACCGAGTAGTTTTTCAAGGCGCTCATGCCGTAATGCTCATATCATTGCCCCGCGCCGCGCTGCGGCGCTCTTCATCGTTTGGCTTGATGACAACAATCGACGGCAACCCGGCATGCGGCCTCAACAGCAGGTTGCGGCTGTCCAGATAGGCGACAGCCCGGTCGATGTCACGGTGGATCCTGTCTTCATCCACATCGATACGCTGCGCCGTGTCCCATTCCAGCGAATGAGCCGCGTTATAGCCGATGAGCCGGCAATAGGCTTGGATGGTTAGACGGGCGGCACTATAAGCATAGTAACGCTCGATCGTGTGCTGGTCATTGACTGTCATTTTGTGGTCTCCTGGCTTTCTAAATTAAGCTGCCCTGGCTGGGGTGATGCACGCCGCGCCGTCTGGCCAGCGCCGACTTTTTGAGCGCCCACAAAATCAGCGGCGCCGCGCAAGCGCGATCAAACGTCCAGCCGCTAAAACGCATCAGCGGCGCCCGGTTGAATGATTCGCGCAGCTCGGCGGTGGTGGGCTCGGTACTCATTCCCTTGTGCATGGCTTCCCCTTTCCCAAAAAATAAAACGCTGTCGCGTCGCCGGTGGTTCTTGCTTCGCCTCATCACATGCCGGGGGCAGCGGTGCGTGTTGGCTGGCTTGATGCCCCGCGCAGGGGGTTTTGCCGGATGACGTGAGGGATTCTAAGTGCGCTTTTAATAAATGTCAAGTCTGCTTAGCTTTTTATGCGATACTTCCCCTACGGCCGATTTGCGCCGGGTAATCAGGGGGAAATCATGAATGAACCGCAGCGCCCGCCAGGAATGACGGACGAAATGGAAGCGGCCTATGCGCTGGCCGCACGGGATCAGGACAGCGCCCGTTGCCGAGAGATTATCGAGAGTCTGGGGCTGGTGTGGAAGGATCCTTGCCGAAGACTGCAAGGCGAACAGAATCCGTGGCCTGATGATGCAGGCCGTGGTTGCAAATGATGTCGAGCAGACTTATTTTTTGAAGGGAGGCGTCATGCAGAATATTTCGGCGGATCAGGGGCAAGAAGCTGCCCTTTCAGGCGATCCAGCAACCCGTTCAGCAGGTGATGCGCATCGGCCACGAGTGCATCACCTGCGGCCTTTGCTGGCGGTTCTGGCAAAAAACGAGCGGCATCCTCGTGCAGTTGTGCTGCCAGCTGGAAGCGGATCGTCTCGATTAACCGGGCCGGGTTGGCTTGATTATTTAATAAGTTGAGCATCAACAATTCGATTAGCAACCCTTGTGCTAACAGCATCGACTGCGTTTTCTGATCATTACCAGTCATTTTTCATTTGCCGGCCAGCGTCACCGATCATGGCAATAGTTCGATTCCAACGGCCGCCCAAAGCTCGATAAGCCGATTTTGAGCCGCCGTTTGGCGTGCCGCATAAGTTAATTTTGTTTCGTCATCGCCCGGGGAAATCCCATGTAATGCAGAAATCCATGCTGCATAATAGGATTTTAATGCGCCGGCGGCTTTGGGTTTATTGATGACTTTTTTCGCTGCTCGACGGTAGATAAGTGCCGTTTTTTTTAGATTCTTGTCTATGCAGCCCAGATAATCAGAATCAGGGTCATTTGCTTCCCCGGCACCATTTTCATTGAGTTTTGATCTGACCTGAAAAAGTCGAAAGCTAATCCCACATTCAATTAAGGCAAATTGAGTATCTCCGTAGAATGCTTCAAGAGGGGTTCGGATATCTTTTTCTGTTGCCATTGCTGAGATGCAGAAAAAGATGGCTAATATTATGATTTTATTCATCAGTCAAGCTCCAGGCGCAATTGAATTGGCAAGATTATGACATCAGCCAGCCATGCCGTGTTTGCCGACGTGGTTGCCATTATCGCCTGACGTTTTATCGTCGTTGGCCGCTTGCTT
>JAHFPK010000257.1 GCA_023266715.1 Hyphomicrobiales bacterium
GATATTCGCAATTTGCGCCACTGGCACAGGCTGGCTTACCGGCGGGCCAAGCGCGCAGGCTATGATATTATGTGCCTCTATGGCGCCCATGGTTTCGGCATCATCCAGCATTTCCTGTCGCGAAAAACTAATCAACGGGCGGATGAATATGGCGGCTCCTTGGAAAATCGGGCACGGCTGTTGAAGGAATTGTTGAGTGACGCACGAGACGAAGTGGGCGACAGTTGTGCAGTAGCTGTGCGGCTTTCACTTGATGAGATGGCGGGCGAGCAGGGATTTTCCAATAGGGAGCTGCGCGATCTCGTTGGCCTCCATGCTGACTTGCCTGACATCTGGGATTTTGCCCATGGCACATGGGAAGCCTGTTCCGGCACATCGCGCTTCAAGCCCGAGGCCGCCCAGGAAGATTTGGTTCGCGGGATCAAGCAACTTACAACCAAGCCCGTGGTCGGCGTGGGGCGCTTTACATCGCCTGATCTTATGGTGCGGCAGATCAAGCAGGGCATTCTGGATTTTATCGGCGCAGCGCGGCCCTCGATTGCCGATCCGTTTCTGCCGAACAAGATTGACGAGGGCCGGATTGAAGATATCCGCGAATGCATTGGCTGCAATATTTGTGTGACGGGGGATATGACGCAATCGCTCTCGCGCTGTACGCAGAACTCTTCCTTCATGGAGGAATGGCGGAAGGGTTGGCATCCCGAGAGGATAAAGCCTGCTTCTTCCCAACGGAGAATTTTGGTTGTGGGCGCTGGACCGACCGGGCTATCGGCGGCCCACAAGCTGGGGCTCCGTGGTTATGAGGTGGCATTATCGGAAGCTGGCGTCGAGCTTGGGGGGCGGGTTGCCAAGGAATGTAAATTGCCGGGACTTTCAGCATGGGGCCGGGTTCGGGATTACCGCCAGGGCCAAATTCAGAAAATGGCGAATGTGGCGATCTATCGCGAGTCAAAACTGGGCGTTGATGATGTTTTTGATCTCGGCTTTTCGGATGTTGCTATTGCAACGGGTTCGACTTGGCGGAGGGATGGTGTGGCGCGCTATCATACACTGCCAATAAAAATAGATGCGGGGATGCCCGTGTTCACGCCTGATGATGTGATGGACGGCAGATATCCTGCCGGCCATGTGGCGATCTATGACGATGATCACTACTACATGGGAAGCGTGTTGGCCGAGCTTCTCATTTTGAAGGGATGCCGTGTAAGTTTTGTTACGCCCTCGGCAAAGATTGCCGAGTGGAGTGTGAATACACTTGAACAAGGACAAATCCAGCGACGGCTTTTGGAGCTGGGAGTTGAAGTGAAAACGAGCCATGTAGTGATGGAGGTCGCATCCGGTTCGGTGATGATAGCCTGTACCTATACGGGAAAACCCAGCGAGATTTCCTGTGATAGCGTTCTTATGGTTACGTCGCGGCTTCCCAATGATGAACTTTGTTCTGCTCTCATGGCCCGGAAAGCGAAATGGGCCGACAGCGGAATTGAATCTGTTAAAGCCATTGGCGATGCGCAGGCGCCGGCTGCCATCGCCTGGGCCACCTATGCGGGGCATCGTTATGCGGAGGAGTTTGACGCAGCCGATATCGGCGATGCGCTGCCATTCAAGCGTGAAGTTGCGGGGTTGAAGACCTGAGATGAGCAAGATGACTGTGGCCATTACACAAATGGCATCGGAAAATGACTGGAAGAAGAATTGCGACAAGGCGGAGGCCCTGGTGCGCGAGGCGCGCGCCCAGGGTGCCCAGCTTGTTGTCCTGCAGGAACTTTTTGATGGCGATTATTTCTGTATCGAGCAGCACGCCAGGTTTTTCAAGAATGCCCATGAAATCGAACGCCATCCCACGGTGACGCGCTTTGCTGCCCTGGCAAAAGAGTTGGGTGTGGTGCTTCCCGTCAGTGTTTTTGAGCGGGCCAGGCAGGCCCATTACAACACAACAGTGATGGTGGATGCGGACGGCACGCAACTCGGCATCTATCGCAAGTCGCATATTCCGGATGGGCGCGGCTATCAGGAGAAGTTTTATTTTTCGCCGGGGGATACGGGTTTCAAGGTCTGGGACACGGCGGTGGGCAAGGTGGGACTTGGCATTTGCTGGGACCAGTGGTTTCCGGAATGTGCCCGCGCCATGGCGCTGATGGGGGCGGAGATTTTGCTTTATCCCACGGCCATTGGTTCGGAGCCGCCAAATCCTTCCTATGATTCCAGCAGCCATTGGCAGAACACCATGCGGGGGCATGCGGCGGCTAATATCATGCCGCTGGCTGCTTCCAACCGGGTGGGCCAGGAAGTGGCACCCGATGGACGGGCCGATATCTTCTATGGCCGGTCATTCATTTCTGATTACCAGGGCGAAAAGGTAGTTGAAATGGACCGGGTAGAAGAAGGGGTCAGGCTGCAGTCCTTTGACCTCGCAGCGATTGGCGAATTGCGCAGGTCATGGGGCGTGTTTCGGGACCGGCGGCCCGAACTTTATGGCAGACTCTTGTCAATTGATGGTAAATTGCGTTTTCCCGCCACATAGTCAGCGGCTTTGCGACAAAACAGAGCCGCAATCCCCATCTAGTCATGGATCATCGCTCGACGTGGGTTTTTTCATGAAACACTTCATGATTGCTGGTTTGCTTGCCGCCATTGGGGCCGTTGCTTTTGCAGGCCAGTCCCATGCGGGCAATCGATATTGCTCCTACTATCCGGAAGATCCCAACTGCTATGAAGCGCTCTATGGCCAGGAAGGCTATGGGCAGGGTAGCGCCTATCAAGAGCCGCGGCAGGATTACGATGACGAGGACTTTGATGGGGCCGATGACAATAATTATTATCAGGCTCCGCTGCAGCTGAAGGTTCGTCCGGTCAAGTCTTGCCAGAGTGTTGGCCATGAGCTGCGGCAGTTTGGCTACCGCCATGTGCGTGCGGTTGAATGTGGCGGCAGGAACTACAAATACGTAGCTTATCTCGGTTATCAGCGATTTATGGTAAAGGTAAACAGCCGCAGCGGCGCGATTATTTACGAAATCAATTATTGATGGCTGGCCGCTTTTCCTTGCTGGTGAACCAGCCGCCCAGCGCTTTTTCGTAAGCAAGGCCGGCGCGGAAGACGCGGGCATCGTCCCAGGTGCGTCCCACAATCTGAATGCCGGTAGGAATACCCTGCTTCGTGCGTCCTGATGGCACCGCCAGCACAGGGCAGTTGTGCAGCATGTTGAATTGAAAGGTCATCACCCAACCATTATCAGCATCAGCCTTCTTGCCGTTTACGGTGAAGTTTTTATCCCAGGGATCATGATCGGCTTTAACAGCCGCCAAATTGTTGGTGGGGCAAATGAAAACATCGTGGTTATTGAGCACGGGTCCCAGCGTTTGATACATGGCATTGGCCCGGGCCCAAGGTTTGTGAACGTCATCGATGGTTGAATGGCGTTCGGCGGCTTCGGCAAATTTCAAAGCATAGCCAGTCATGAGATGGGCATGGGTTTTGCGATGCCAAATGGCTTGGCGGCCATAATTCATGGTGTTGTACCAGTGGACAACCTCCTCATCAACGCTGCGAGTCCAACCCAAGTCAACTTCTTCAACGATGGCACCGAGAGAACGAAAGACCTTGACGGCTTCCAAGGTTTTTTCCCGGACTTCTCGATCGACTTCGACATAACCAAAATCAAGTGAATAGGCGATTTTCCAGCCTTTGATGCTTTCGGCTTTCAACGGAAGCTTCACACGGTTGCGAATGGAATCATGATCAAGCGGATGGGGACCGGAGGTGATTTTCTGCATCAGGGATGCATCGGCCACACTTCGGGTCATTGGGCCGCAATGATTGAAGCGGTCAAAATTATTTGGTGGTCCATCAGGATTGCGGCCGTGGGGTGGTTTGAAGCCAACGGTGCCGCAGGCTGACGAAGGAATGCGAATGGATCCAGCGATGTCGGTTCCAGTGGCGATGGTCGTAAAGCCCGCTGCAAGGGCGGCTCCTGAGCCGCCGGATGAGCCGCCAGGGGTGTAGTTTAGGTCCCAGGGATTTCGCGTGATGCCCCATATTCTTGAGTGGGTGATGCCGGGGAGGCAAAACTCTGGCGTTGTAGTGCGGCCAAAGATTATGGCGCCGGCTTTTTCCAGGCGCTCGATCTGGGGATCGGAATGATCATCGATGTTGTTTGAAAAAATGAGGGAGCCGTGGGTGGTGCGTTTGTCTTTTACGCGCTGCGCGTCCTTGACCAGAAGGGGAATGCCTTCGAGGGCGCGTGGTTTGAATCCGCGCTTCATGTAAAGCTGTTCGGCTGACTTTGCTTTGACAAGGGCTTCTTCGAAATAACAGTCGGCAAGGCAGTTCACTTTGCCGTTCAGCTTCTGACTGCGGCCGATCAGGACCTTGAGCAGTTCAACGGGTGAAAGCTTGCGTTTTTTGAAGAGCTCCAGGGC
>JAHFPK010000258.1:0-2066 GCA_023266715.1 Hyphomicrobiales bacterium
ATTTGGGAACCTGGCGGCTTCGGGGTGTTCGACCCCGGCATCAATGCCCTTTCCATCGTCACCAAAATTCTCCCCGCGCCCATTTTCGTGGAACAGGCAATCATCGAAGTCCCTTCCAACAAGGCAACACCGATTGCGGCGCAAATTCGCTTCAAGCGGGGTGACGGGGCCAAGGCTGATCTTTCTGCTGAGTTCGATTGGCGTCAAACTGGCGAACAGACCTGGGAAATCGAAATTGCCACCGCCGATGGCATGGCGCTTTATCTCAAGAAGGGTGGAAGCGTGCTGGAGATCAATGGCAAGACCATCATGGAAGCGCCGCTGGAAGAATATGAAATGATCTACGCGCGCTTCGCCGAGCTTTTGAAAAGCGGTAAATCAGATACGGACGTCACCCCCCTGCAACTTGTGTGCGATTGCTTCATGTTGGGAAGGCCCATCACAACCGCAGAATTTGTTTGACGAGGGCTTCGGACGCAGCGACGCTTCCGGAGGCATCCACTTTGCTCCAGCGGATTTCACCTGGTTCATAGCTGAGTTGTTTTTCGACCACCGCAGCGTCGGCATCCGATGCATCGCCTTTGCGCCCCATGACGCGCGATTTGAGTTGAGAAGGATCTGCCTCAAGCCAAATACCTGTAAATTTTGCGCCGCAATTTCGGGCCAGTTGTTCAGCCGTGTTGCGCTCGCTCCCGGCGGAAAAAACTGCATCAAGAATTACCGAATGACCTGCCGTGAGGGCTGCTTTGGCACGCAGGAAAATTGCCCGATAGGTTACCTCTGAAGCCGCGGCAGAATAGGACTCAGGTGGCAGATGCACTGCTTCTTCCACACCCGCCAGCACTTTGCGTTCGACATCGCTGCGAACATGAAGAGCGCCCGGCGCAAAGCCAATGTCGTGCGCCAGCTTTGCCGCGAGCGTTGACTTCCCGCTTCCGGACAGCCCGCCGACGCAGACCAGCCTGGGTTGAATCGGTTTCAGCCATACAATGCTCGCGCGGAAATATTCAAGGGCCTCCTTCTGTTGTTTCGTGGACGCACTGGCCTCCAGTTCATGGATGAGATCGGCAGTAACGAGCGCCCTCACCCCTGCCCTGGTCGCCAGAAAAAGCGGCAATGCCGCTAGCCCCGACAGATCCTCCTCGGCGCGGCGCAAATGCAGATAACGGTTGAGGACGAGGTTTGCCGCCCGTTTCTCGCCGCGGCGCCCAAGATCCATCAATAAAAAGGCGAGGTCATAGAGCACATCGATTGTTGCTATTTTCTCGCTGAATTCGATGGCGTCAAAAAGGGCGGGCTTGCCTTCAAGTAAAATGATATTGCCGCAATGCATGTCGCCATGGCAGCGGCGGACGAGGCCTTGTGCTCCCCTCTGGTCAAGGAGCGGACTTAACCTTGTCAAATGCCCTTCATAGAGTGCCTGGAATTCGCGGGCCTCACCTGCCGGAAAGATATCCGGCGAGTCGGCAAAGGCTTTCTGCAATTGCGCACCCAACCCTGCCATGATTTCGCTGCCCGGCGTTTCACGTCGCGGTGCGATGACGTGGGCGTCTGCAGCCATGCGGGCGAGTTCTTTTGCCGTTGCATCACTGATACCGCCGGATTGCAATGACAAAAGAGCCTGCGAAGGGAAGCGTTTCATGGCCAGCACAGGCTCTCCCAAGACTTCAATGACCCCGATGTAAAGTGAAGGGGTAAAGCCACGATTGACCGCTAATTCCTCGTCAAGCACAGCCTTCCGTTTCTCGACGGTGGAAAAATCGAGATAGGGCAATTTTACAGCCTTCTTCATCTTGAAGGCGCTATCACCAACAAGAAACACATGGGCGGCATGGGTCTCGATGTGCTCCACCGGTTGGCCGCCAAAACCCCAAGTGTCACCTCTAATGAACGCGGGATTAAACATGGTGTGTAAATTATGGCAATCGCGCTATTCCGTCGTTGATTAAAGTCAAATAAGGCCTTCAAGAATTTTTGATCGGATATGTCGCCGTTGATAGCTTACCGATCGCGCTCGAAAAGGACGTCAAGCATCCTCTCCGGTCGATTGAGGAAATCTCTGGTTA
>JAHFPK010000258.1:2076-4416 GCA_023266715.1 Hyphomicrobiales bacterium
CGCTATCACCAACAAGAAACACATGGGCGGCATGGGTCTCGATGTGCTCCACCGGTTGGCCGCCAAAACCCCACGTGCCGCCGCGCATGAGTACCGTTTGATCCATGGTGCCAGTCTAGCACGGCTTTGGTGCCGCGTCGTTGATCGCGGTCAAAAGCAGCGGGCGCCTTAATCCGGCTTCGCCACAGATGTCAGCACTCACCTGTTTCGATCAAGCAGGACATCAAGCATCATCTCGGACCGATTGAGGAAGTCTTTGGTAACCTGATAGTGCTCCGTGTCTTGATAAGTCACGCGGTCAAGACCCTTCGGCCCAATCTGATAAATCCATGCATCGGGGTATGCCATGAGAATGGGGGAATGAGTCGCAATGATAAACTGGGATTTCTCTGCAATCAGGTCGTGCATGCGGACCAGCATCGACATTTGCCGCGATGGTGAAAGTGCCGCTTCGGGCTCGTCGAGAATGTAGAGGCCGTTTCCGTGGAAGCGGTTTTCGAGCAGCGCAATGAAAGACTCGCCATGCGATTGGCTATGAAGCGAGACCCCGCCAAATGAGTCAATAATCCGAGGTGAGGCTGCGGGTTCTTGATCAAGTTTTTCAATTTCTGTTGCCACATTGAAATAGCTTTCAGCGCGAAGAAAAAAACCGTCCTTTGCCCGCCGCGGTGACTTTGCCAAACGCATGAATTGACAGAGGTCAGAGTGTGCATGATGAGTTTTGAAGTTGAAATTCTTCGACCCACCCTCGGCGTTGAACCCCCAAGCAACTGCGATTGCTTCAATCAAAGTGGATTTCCCGGAACCATTCTCGCCGACGAGAAAAGTGACCTTTGGGTGGAATTCGAGTTCCTTGAGTCTCGATACCACGGGCAAGCTGAAGGGAAAGGCGGACCTATCCTTGACCTGATCCCACAGCAACTCAGCCCGCAAAAGATAGCGTTCGGCCTCGAATGACTTCATGCCAAAACCATATCGATGCAATTGCCGCCCTGGCAATTGCGGAACACGCCGATGGTTAGCGATTCAGTTTCGTTGGGTGGGGCCAGCCTGCAGCGGCTTAAAGCGTGAACTTCGCACTTGACAATCTATTCCTACTGGGTTCATATGTTCCTGTTTTGTTCTTTGTGATGGATAGGAAACACCATGGACTGGGACTTGGCCATCAAACGCAACAGCAAGGCGCTCAAGGGCATCATTGAAGTCCTTTTCGCCCTGCTGGGGCTTGATGGCGGAGATGTGGCTTCGCGGATTCCACGGTCCCTGCACAGTGCCGTGCTGGGGGTATTGCGGCCTGCCGAATCCGCTGTCCGACGCCTCATTGTCATTGCGGCGCGGGGTGTCGTGGTGGAACTGGCTCCTTCACGGCCCGTGGCGGACATGCCGGTGGGGAAAGTCATCGGGAAAGGCGGAAGAAATTCCCTTCCTTCCTTCCAGCTCTTCGATCCGCGAAAGCGTATCAAGCTGGCGCGCGCCATGAAAGTCACCCGGCTTGTCCCGCGCATCCATGTCTTCGGGCCCGATCCCCGGGTTGTGGCCCGCTGGCCGGCACCCCGGCCCGTGGTCGAACTTCCGCCTCCGCCCGATGGCCGCGTCAATGCCGAACGCCTCACCCGGAGATTACACGCCCTCAAGGCAGCCCTCGATGACCTTCCGCGCCAGGCCAGGCGCCTCGTCCGCCTGCAGCAGAGGCGGAAGGCCGCGCCCTATCCAAAATTCCTCTCGCCGCTGCGGCCCGGCCATCCGCCGGGCTACCGCCGGAAGCATATTCACGAAGTCGATGAGGTGCTCGCGGACTGCGATTTTTTCGCCTGCGAGGCCATGAAGCCGGACACAAGCTGAAGTGCGGCCCTTCGCTGCTCTATCCCCCACCTGTCATCCCCGTATTTATTGCGGGGACCCATCGTACAGTAAGCTCAGCCAGCAGAACATGCGGACAAATGGGTCGCCGGAATGAATCCGGCGATGACAAATTCGTATGGGCTTTGCCCAACGCTCATTGAAAATTGAATACAGTCTTGGAGCCCATCCGCAGAGGGAGGGAAAACGCGTTCAATTCCCCCTGCGCCTCTCGCGCTTGGCCGCACCCTCAGCGGCCGTGTCGATGCCCTTGGCCAGGACTGATACGGGCCCCAAGCGTTGTTCGACGAGATCAATCGAGGGCCTTGAACCCTTCGTGTAGCTCTCAAGCGATTTCCGCATGGCGGCCAAGTGATCCGGACTTGTGCCGCAGCAGCCGCCGATAATTTTGGCGCCTGCATCCAGCGCGATGCGGGCGTAGTCGGCCATCAGTTCAGGTGTGCCCGTGTAATGAATATGGCCGTCCTTGTATTGCGGGAT
>JAHFPK010000259.1 GCA_023266715.1 Hyphomicrobiales bacterium
CCAAGACCTACTACGCGGAGCGACTCAAGGATTTTCCCGTCTTGGCAGCCATCTGCAAATCACTTACTGCTGGTGACTGGGAAGATTATTGGTCACTGCAGTCCAGCAGCTCTGGAAAACCTCAAAAGGGCGCGAAACGCGCAAGCTGAAAGAAGGTCAGTCATTTGCGACGCGAGCAAGGAGCGGAAGGAGCAAACCCCACATCGGAATTGGCTTCGGTCGGGAATCGCGATCTCGGCCAGATTTGGAATCAAACGGCGTCAGCTCCGGGTAACTCGCTTCGGTCCTCCCTTATCCGACGGCAATCCCGCGCCCGCCTACTGGATATTCAGCATCGCTTTGGCTTCGGCGGTGACGTCGAGGCCCTCAGCTTCATTGCCGGCGCCGCAGAGCTGAACCGCCTGGTTGCGCATGTCTTCCAGCTGGGCGCGGCTGTCGGCATCGAGATCCGCGCTGGCAAGTGCCGCATCGATCTTTTCGATATCGTCCTGGCATTGGCCTGCAAAGGCGGAGGCTGAAAGGGCGAGGGCGAACGAAGCGGCAAGAATAAGAGTCTTCATAATATATGGGTTCCCGAACTGATATGGCGCTTCTGGCAGTCAATATTGACGGAACTTGGCCTGATTCCCAGCCCCCGAAAAAACATCATTAATGCGGCGTAAATGCCACAGTGGTTGCACTTCACCCGCTTATGGGTTATGGAAACTCCATGTCTCGCAAGCTGAACCAGCTCCTCCTTCTTAGCTCCCCCTGAGGGCCGGCCGGGCATTGCCTTGGCTCTTTGGGGAAAAGAACATAAATAATCCCAGCTAAGAGAGACAAGATCATGATGATTTCCCCTAAAGAAAAATACCGTGCCTACGCTCAAATCAGTTTGCCTGACCGGCAATGGCCGGGCCGCACGATCACCAAAGCGCCCATCTGGTGCTCCGTTGATCTGCGTGATGGCAACCAGTCGCTCATCGAGCCCATGGGGCATGAGCGCAAGATGCGCATGTTCAATTCGCTCATCGCCATGGGTTTCAAGGAGATCGAGGTGGGATTTCCTTCCGCCTCGCAAACGGATTTTGATTTCGTGCGCTTCCTCATTGAGAACAAAAAGATTCCCGAAGGTGTCACCATCCAGGTTCTCACCCAATCGCGCGAGGAGCTCATCCGCCGGACGTTTGAATCGCTGAAGGGTGCGAAGTCGGCAATCGTCCATCTCTATAATTCCACGAGCGAATTGCAGCGCCGGGTGGTGTTCAAGCTGGACAAGGCGGGGATTACCGACATTGCGGTGAAGGGCGCTGCGCTCATCATGCAATTGGAAAAGGAATATGGCATGGAGGGCATCACCCGCCATGAATACAGCCCGGAAAGCTTCACCGGCACGGAACTGGATTACGCGGTTGAGATTTGCGAGGCGGTGATGGATGTCTACAAACCCACGCCCGCCAAAAAACTCATCCTCAATCTCCCGGCCACGGTGGAAATGTCCACGCCCAATATCCATGCGGACCAGATCGAATGGTTCTGCCGCAACATCAAGAACCGCGATTGCCTCACCATTTCGCTGCATCCCCATAATGACCGGGGCTCGGCGGTGGCGGCAACCGAGCTTGCGCTGCTCGCAGGCGCTGACCGCGTCGAGGGCACATTGTTCGGCAATGGCGAGCGCACGGGCAATGTGTGTCTCGTCACCTTAGCCATGAACCTGTTCACCCAAGGCATTGACCCCACTTTGGATTGCAGCCACATCAACGACCTCGTGCGCATGGCGGAATATTGCAACCAGCTGCCGGTGCATCCGCGCCATCCCTATGCGGGCGAGTTGGT
This sequence comes from Hyphomicrobiales bacterium, assembly GCA_023266715.1. GTDB lineage: Bacteria > Pseudomonadota > Alphaproteobacteria > Rhizobiales > Aestuariivirgaceae > Aestuariivirga. The sequence continues at coordinate 1,819 of JAHFPK010000259.1, forward strand.
GTTCACGGCGTTTTCCGGCTCGCACCAGGATGCCATCAACAAGGGTTTCAAGGCCATGAAGGCTTCGAACCGGCCCTTGTGGGAGGTGCCTTACCTGCCGATTGACCCCATGGACATGGGCCGCAGCTACGAGGCCGTCGTGCGGATCAATTCGCAAAGCGGCAAGGGCGGCGTTGCCTATATCATGGAAACCGAACACGGCATTGAGCTGCCGCGCAGGCTGCAAATCGAATTCTCCAAGGCGGTGCAAGCCATCGCCGACACCGAGGGCACGGAGCTTACGGCCGAGCGCCTGTGGAAAAGCTTCGAGGGCGAATATCTTGATGGCAACGGCCGTTTTGAATTCCTTGAGCACAAGGCGAAGTCCGACCATGGCGACCAGGACCTCACCGCCAAGATCAGCGCGGAGGGGCGGCACAAGACCATTCACGGGCATGGCAACGGCCCGGTGGATGGCTTTGTCGATGCCATGCGGAAGGAGTCAGGGCTTGCGTTTGACGTGGCCGACTACCGCGAACACGCCATGGGCCACGGCGCCAATGCGGCGGCCATTGCCTATGTGGAACTCAGGCTTGCCGATGGCTCGACTTTGTTTGGTGTCGGCATCGACAAGAACATCGTGGTGGCCTCGCTCAAGGCTGTCGTTTCCGGCGTGAACCGGGCGCTGAAGCGGGGGTAGGAGCTGGGTCTTTCCTCTGCCTTCTGGTGATATCGGTGACGAGATCCCAGGAATTGCGGATGCCGATGAGCAGGAGGGCAAGCACCAGGCCTGCCATTGCGTGGGCCGCCCATTCCGCTTGCGCCCAGACGCTTGCGGAGGCTGCAAGGATTCCAAGATAGATCGCCGCCGGCACGCTGCCATACATCCAGAAATCCGACCAGTGGGGTTTCTCCGTGCTGAACTGGCGCGCGCGAATGCCGACGCAGGAGCGAACCGCATGGGCAAAGCCAACGAGGGCTACGACGGCGAAAATCATCGCCGTAGCCCTAGGCGGCAACCCGGGCGCCATGGCCACGGCGCTGATTGAAAGCACGGCTGCGAAGTGGAGGGCGGTTGGCGAAATATAGATTTTCATGCCGAGGGTAAGGGCTTGCCGCTCGAAACCGGACGTGAGGGTCACCACCACGAACAACAGGCCGATCAAGCCTGCTCCGGCGGAGCCCATCATGAAATAGAATTCGTGCCAGTCCTGAAACATGGGTTCTCCCGTTGTGCTTCACGGTTCATCGGTTGATTAGCCTTGGCAGGACAGGCCGACAAGACTCTTCTATTCGCCTTTGAGGTAAACTAGCCTTCTCCCGCCCTGCGTAGCCAAGGCGAAGCAGGGTGGGAGAAGGTGGCCGAAGGCCGGATGAGGGTCCTTGGCCAAGGGATCCCATTTTGCGAAAACTCTCCTTGGCTAGACTTGACCCGGCCATCTGACTTTGGGTGCTTTAATGAGTGTCGGAATTAACTAGATCGTGGGCCTAGGGCGTCGAAAGATTCTACGTCGGATATCGAAGCAAATGGGGTAGGTTTTGCTACTCTGGTACATTCAAGCGGAATCTCATTGGTACTTCCGAAATGGGAGTTAAAAATGGTTGCAAACAAGAAGAACCGACAGACCCGTCAATATCTAAAACTTGCTGAGTCAGCTGCAAATGCTGCCCTTTCAGCTGTCGATAACTTCAATCGAGTTCACGGTGGGTATAAAGCGGAGACAACATTGATTCGCTTGTCAAATGCATGGGAACTTTTGGCTAAAGCGATTTTGGTCAAAAAAAAGAGAAACATCTATTCGAACAAAGCAAAAAAAGAGACCATCTCTGGCGAGAACGCCCTCAATCAACTTTTGCACCTCAAAGAGCTTGAGCAAGGCCCAGTTGAACTTCTGCAACAAATCGTTTCACTTAGAAATAGATGTGTCCACGATTCATTGCCCGAAATTCCTGAGGCCATTCAGCACCACCTGCTTTTTTTTGGTTGTAAATTCTTCAAAGAGTTGATGGTTCAGCACTTTCCAAAGATGAAAAGCGAAGTATCAAGAAATTACCTAACAATATCGTTCGACCAAATGACGACTTACGCCTCTCAAGTTCAACGCATGGTAAGCAAACTTCGCACTGGTGGTCAGGAGACGACCGAGTTGATCTGGCTGATGGAAAGAGGTGTGCGCTACGCAAAGTCGAGCGAGTACATTTCGCAACAAAAATTTGAATCTCTGTATAGAGGCAAGAAAAAGATTATTCCGCATTTGGAGATAGGTAAGCATATCGAGTCCGCTGATATGATCTGCATTGTGCCAGTGCAAGCGCCTCAAAATTTTACGGCTGATATTCAACTGAGAAAAGGTTCCAAGAATCTGAAGGGAGCCTTACCTGTCTACATAAAGAAATCCAACTTGGATGATGACTATCCTTATTTGACTTTGGATGTGGCGGAAAAGATTGGAAAAAAGGGTAACACAAATTTTGTCGCGAAATCTGTTCGCGTATTGGGGTTATTGGGTGACGAAAAATTCCATACGAGTCTTAGGAGTTCGAATAAATCTAGAACCCAAAGATATTCTCAAGCGGCGGTTGATTTACTTAAAAA
>JAHFPK010000260.1 GCA_023266715.1 Hyphomicrobiales bacterium
GTGGTAAAATATGCCACGCAGCTGGCGCGGCAATCAGTGGTGAAAATAGCCATTTTCGCCGCAGTTCTCCTGGCCCTCCTTGGTGCAGAACGCCTCCATTTCCAGACAACCGTCACCGAGGCTTCAGCCCGTTTGGCCCACGCCGCTGAGATCAAGGGCAACATACTTCTGGCCGACGAAAAACTCACCATGTCTGCCCATAACTATGCCAGTTCAGGCAATGAGGCGATGCACCAGCGCTATCTCGATGCCATACCCGAGATCGATACAGCAATCGCCGAAGCCAAGAAATCGGCGCCGCCCGCGGCCGCGGCCAGGTTTGACGAAGAAACCCGCGTTGCCAATGATGAACTTGTCAAACTGGAGATGAAGTCTTTCGAGCTTGTTGCCCAGCACCGCATGGGCGAGGCGGTCAAAATCTTTTCCAGCTACGCTTACCTGAAAAACAAGAAGATTCTCGCCGAGGGCTCGGTTCGGTTTATGCGTGCCTTGGATGCAGAACTGGCCGCCGCCAATGTGAAGAGACGCTGGACCGGACTATTGCTCCTCGCCGCGATTTCGGCAATCGGCATCTTTGGCTTCTTTATCGTCTGGAATCGGTTAAACTTGGCGCTCATCAAATCGGAAAGCGCTTTCCTTGCAGCAGATGCCAAAATTCGCAGCGAACTTGCCGTCGCGAATGAAGAAGTCCTGCGCAATACGCGCATGGCCCAGCTTGGAAATCTCACCGCCACGATTGCCCACGAGTTGCGCAATCCGTTGAGTGGGGTTCGCACTGCGGCGTTTCTGCTCAAAAGAAGACTGGCGCTGAAAAATCCCAATGTTGAGGGTCCGCTCGAGCGTATCGATAATGGCATCGTGCGCTGTGACAATGTTATTTCCCAGCTCCTCGATTATTCACGAACCGGCTTGACGCAGAAAATCGATATTGACCTCGATAATTGGCTTGCCGGTACGGTAAAGGAAACCACACAAAGCCTGCCCCCGATGGTGGAAATCGAATGCACTCTTGGGCTTGATGGCCGAAAGTTGAACTTCGATGCCGACCGGATGCAGCGGGTCGTGATTAATCTGATCTCGAATGCGAGTGAAGCCATGGTTGGCCGTGGCGATACTTCTGCCGCGGCAAATGGCCAGGTGCCGCGGATCTGCATTCAATCCAGAATGAGTGCGCGCGGGGTTGAATTGATCGTGGCCGACAATGGTCCAGGGATTACGCCGGAAAACCTCAAGAAGATTCTGGAGCCGTTGTTTACCACCAAGAATTTTGGCACCGGCCTCGGCCTTCCCGCCGTGAAAAATATTCTGGAGCAACACGGCGGAGGTCTCGATATTGCCAGCAAGGAAGGCGAAGGGGCGACCTTTACCGCCTGGTTCCCGGCCGAATTTCCTAAATCGAAACTTAAAAGCGCCGCCTGATATAACCGTGGATTGGAGCGGTGGTGCCCGAGTTACGCCATCTGCAGTTTTTGTGACCTTGCATACTCGCGAAACGAGATCAGCCGCCGCGACGTCTCATCCCACAGCGCCAGCCGCGACGATTTGAGCGCCTGCCACATGGAAAGCCGAGGTGAAACGGTTTCAAGTTCCGGACTGGCGCGCAGGCATTCCCGTAATCGGTAGTTCGGAATGCGGCTGCACAGGTGATGAATATGGTGAAGGGCGATATTACAACTGAACCAGTTCAGAAGCGGTGGCATGATCAGAAAGGAACTGCCTTTCAGGGCGGCAATTTTCATATCCCAATCGTCTGCCCCCTCCCAATGGGTTTCTTCAAACTGGTGCTGCACAAAGAACAGCCAGCCGCCAATCCAGCTGGCGATAAAATAGATGGGCAGGAGCACCAGCAGGGTGAGTGACAGGCCAACGAGAAAAATCAAGGTGCCATAGACGAGGAGCAAAACCGCATCATGGCCAAGCACCCCGCGCAAGCTGTCGCGCAACGGCATGTTGGACCCAATGGCAAGCCGTTGCAGCACCAGGAAAAAGATCGGAGGGCCCAAGACGAGAACGATCAGCGGATTGCGGTAGATCCGGTAACGCAGCTGTCCCCAGGGGCCGAGCTGGCCATATTCTCTCACTGTCATGGTTTCGATGTCGCCAAAGCCGCGCTTGTCAAGATTGCCCGACAACGCATGGTGAAGTGCGTGCGACCGCCGCCAATGGTCATAGGGCGTAAACGTCAACACGCTGATCAACCTCCCGACCATCTCGTTGGTGGGGCGCGAGGGAAAAAGTGAGCCATGGCCACAATCATGCTGGAGCGCAAAAAACCGGGTGAGCAGGGCGCCTGTCGGAATGGCAAGCAGCAGGGTGAGCCAGTAGGCGTGGGGCGCTGCCCACAGCATAACCGCTACAAGCGCGAAAAATGGAATGGCGGTGGTCACCAGTTGAATGATCGCGCTCCGGTTGTTGGCGTCGCGGTAGAGGTTGCAATGGGCAGTGAGGCGTTTGGCCTGCTGCCGCAGTTCCGCAGAAAACTGCGTTTCATTCAGAATGTCCACGTGATTCCCCAGTGCTTTTTCGATTCTTTGAATCTAGCACTACAGGGAAAGTAGGCTCACGTCTCTTGTTATTGGCAGGCGGGAGAAAATTTAATGTGCCTGGCCGGTAAGCTGGCCACTGGCTCAGTTCCATGGGAAATGTAGCTGCCCGCAATAATTTCGACCTTGGCGGGGCTTAACCCGTAATCGCGATCAGCTTGCGTTGGCTTTCCGACTGCACCGATTGCGCTGCGATGACCTCGCCGCGGGGCCCTGTCAGCACGCGCCGGGCCGGGAAGGTGATCAGCACTTCGGTGCCTTCGCCCTCCTTGCTGTGGATTGCGACGTCACCGCCGTGCAGGTCCATCAGTCCCTTTACAATGGGAAGGCCGAGGCCTGCGCCGTCAATGGCCTGCTTGGTGGCGAGGCTGCCGCGCCCGAATGAATCAAGGGCGGAATTAATCTCTTGGGCCGGAATGCCGGGGCCATTGTCCTTGACCGACACAACAATGGCGCCATTGCTAGTATGTGTGGCCGAGACCGCAACCTTGCCGCCCATGGGCGTGAACTTGATGGCATTGGTAAGCAGGTTGATCAGGATCTGGTTGACGCCGCGAAGGTCGCCCATCAGCTTTGGCAGTGACGGTGCGATATCAACCGAAACAGTAATGGATTTTTCCGCCGCCCGGCCATTGAGGAGCGCCTGGGCCGATTGCACGCAGGACAAAATGTCAAAGGGTTCTTCCTGAATGTCGCGCCGTCCCGCCTCAATGCGCGACAGGTCAAGAATGTCGTTGATGAGATCGAGGAGGTAACGGCCGGAATGATGGATGTCGCCGGCATAATCCTTGTAGGCCGGAACCGTGAGGGGGCCAAACATTTCGCGCTTCAGGATTTCAGAAAATCCCATGATGGCGTTCAAGGGCGTGCGCAATTCATGGCTCATGGTGGCGAGGAAAATTGACTTCGCCTTGTTGGCTTCCTCGGCCTTGGTTTTTTCCGCTTCGGCCTTGTCGCGCTCAAGCTTCAATTCATCGATGAGGGTGTCCTTCTGGGCCTTGAATTTCACCATGTCGCGCGCCGTATCGCCCAGTTGACGGGCGACAAAGAGAAAGAAAACCTCCAGCGTAATGATGAGGCCGGCAAGGGCGTAGTAAATTGGCTCGGCTTGCGCTATGCAACGCATGGCAACACCGATGGTCATGATACCCGTGCCGGCCACGAGTACCGGCATAAAATTGTTCACCACCAGCAGGCGCACCGCGATAATGGCCATGGTGAAGGCCACAAGATAAGCACCTTGCAGGCTGTTTGCGCCGGCCCAGAACAGGAAGAGCGGGAGCACCCAGCACACGCCCTGGACCAGTTCCGAGGCTGACATCATGCCGATCCAGTCGTGCTGTTCGCTCGAGTTGCGTTCCTTGCGGAAGAAAATTGTGCAGAGATAGATCTGTGTGGCCTGGCTGCCCAATGTTGCCACAAGCCAGAACATGCTGACGATGGGTGAAACCCAGAGAAGGCAGGTGAAGGCCAGCATGACGGTAAGGATCGGCATTGCAGGGGCTACTCGCAATTGATTGCGCAGGAACAGGGTAAGCAGTTCGAGCTTCCAGGGCGCTTCAGCGGTGCGCTCCCAGACTAGGTCATCAGCGAGAATGGATGCCCTTATTGGTAGCACGGCAGCCTGCGCCTCGCCGTAAAAGCTGTGGCGATCAAGGCCCGCTTTCAAGTTGCTTTTCATACGCATTACAAATCTTTACCCGCAATTATGGCCATCCCAGATTGCGAACCCTAACACGTGGTCCCCTAAAGGCGGCTTTGCGGGACCTGTAAAATTTAAGGTGAATGGTTTAGGCCGCTGTTAACTTAACTTGCGAGGGGCTGCCCTTTGGGGCTATGCGGA
>JAHFPK010000024.1 GCA_023266715.1 Hyphomicrobiales bacterium
TCCTTCTTTCGGGTGAGCGTGTTGTAAAGGCGTAAAGTCATTGTTTTTCCACGGGTTTCGGCCGGCCCGGGAAACGCTTTAAGATGAATTTAAGTCAAGCGGCGCCCTGCCAGCAGTTTTTCAACTAGCAAATAATAATTATGCCGCAAATGTTAACGGCATGTTGGGGGGCGATGTTCATGGCGCGCACCATGATGGAAAGGCCCAATTTCGTCAAGCCCATCGCTTGAAGCAGGGTTGCCATGAGGTTTACGGCCCTTCCGGCTGGGCCCCCGCAATTCTATGACTGCGGCCCATGACTTTACTTGAACAAAAGCAGCACCGGCTGGGCCTTATCCTTGTGGCCTGCGCCGCGCTCGCCTGGTCATCGGCCGGCTTTTTTACCCGCCTCATCCCCAATGACCTGATGACCATGCTGTTCTGGCGCGGGCTGTTTTCGGGCAGTGGGGTTATGCTTTTCTTCTTCGTTTCGGAAGGCCGCAATGCCTTGGGCATTTTGGCCGGGTTGCGCTGGCCGGCCCTGGCGGTGGCCTGCCTTTCATCGCTGGGCATGATTACGGGCATTGGCGCGCTGCGCTACACCAGCGTGGCGGATGCCATGGTGATCTACGCCACGGTTCCTTTTGTCACCGCAGGGCTTGCCTACTTGTTCATCGGCGAGAGACCGAGCAGGTCCACGCTGATTGCCAGCGCGGTCGCCCTTGCAGGCGTTACGATCATGCTGGTGGGCTCGCCCTGGGGCGGCGGCATGTTCGGCAAATTCCTGGCGGCACTCATGTCGCTGGCGATGGCGAGCTTCACCGTGGTCATGCGCAAGCACCGCGAGGTTGCCATGCTTCCCGCCATGGGCGCTTCCGCCTGGATCACGTCATTTGTCTGCTTCTGGTTTGCCTCGACACTTTCAGTCTCACCCTATGAGCTTGGACTCATTGCCCTGTTCGGCGTGGTGCAGAATGCGGCGGGACTGATCTTCTATGCCCATGGTTCGCGCCGTGTGCCGGCGGCGGAAGCCACGCTCATCGCAGCACTCGAGGTTCCGCTCACGCCCTTTTGGGTGCTGGTCTTCATGAACGAAGTGCCAAGCGTTCCAACGCTCATTGGCGGCGCGGTTGTGCTGGTAGCGCTGTTCTCGCATATTCTGGGCGAGTTCCGGCGCTCAGATATGCAGCCATTTCAAGCCACGCCTTGAGCCGTTTGCCCGAAGAGAATTTTCCGTTCCGCATCGGTCATCGGTTTTGAATAGGACGGGGCCGCACCCTCATAGGCTTTCAGCACGGCGGGGCGTTCAGCGATATTATCAAACCAGCGCTTCAGATGCGGGAAGGCTTCAATATCCTGCCTGTGGCGCTTATGAGGAACAATCCATGGATAGCAGGCCATGTCGACAATGGAATAATCGCCCGCAATGAACTCACGGTCTGCGAGGCGCTTGTTCAACACGCCATAAAGCCTGTTGGTTTCATTGGTATAGCGCTCAATGGCATAGGGCAGTTTATCCAGCGCGTAGTTGTTGAAGTGGCCATTTTGTCCGGCCATGGGACCAAGATTGGCCATCTGCCAGAACAACCATTGCAAAACCTCGGCGCGACCGCGAATGTCTGCTGGAATGAAGCGCCCGATCTTCTCGGCGAGATAAAGCAGAATGGCGCCGGATTCAAACAGCGAGATTGGGGCACCACCACCCTTGGGCGCTTGGTCCACAATCGCCGGGATACGGTTGTTGGGGGAAATTTTCAGGAACTCTGGCTTGAACTGGTCACCCTTGCCGATGTCGACGCGGTGCAGGTTGTAGGGAAGGCCTGTTTCCTCAAGGAAAATCGTGATTTTGCGGCCGTTGGGGGTGCCCCAGTAATAAAGATCGATCATCGCAGGCCCTTCCTGTTTTGTAACCCCAATTATTACAAAATTAGGCTTTGCTGCCGGTAAATCAAGGCCGGTCGAATGATTCTATTCTGCTGCTTCCATGGACTCGTCGTCATCCACGCGAGGACGGGACGCCATTTCCTTTTTCAGCTCTTCCGCCACAAGGAACGAGAGTTCCAGGGCCTGGGCCGCGTTGAGGCGCGGATCGCAGAAGGTATGGTAGCGGTCGTTGAGGTCTTCATCGCGAAGGGCGCGCAAGCCGCCGGTGCATTCGGTCACATCCTTGCCGGTCATCTCGACGTGAACACCGCCGGCGTGAGTGCCTTCCGCCTGATGAATGGCCATGAAGCGGCGCACTTCGGTCATGATGGCTTCGAAAGGCCTCGTCTTGTAGCCCGATGTCGCTTTGATCGTATTGCCATGCATGGGATCACAGGACCACACCACAACACGGCCTTCGCGTTTCACCGCACGGATGAGCTCTGGCAGATGTTTATCGACCTTGTCGGCGCCGAAGCGCGCAATGAGGGTCAAGCGCCCCGGTTCATTGTCCGGATTCAGGATATCGATGAGCTGAATGAGTTCATCAGCCTTCAACGACGGACCGCATTTGAGGCCAATCGGATTTTTAATGCCGCGGCAGAATTCAACATGGGCATGGTCGGGCTGGCGGGTACGGTCACCAATCCACAGCATGTGGCCAGATGTTGCATACCAGTCACCGCTGGTGGAGTCGACGCGCGTCATCGCCTGCTCGAAGCCTAGCAGCAAGGATTCATGACTGGTGAAAAAATCGGTCTGGCGCAGTTGCGGGGCTGTATCGGCATTGATGCCACAGGCCCGCATGAAGCCCAGAGCCTCGGTGATGCGGTCGGCCAATTCCTGGTAGCGCTCGAAGGCTGGCGAATCCTTCAGGGTGCCAAGGGTCCACTTATGGACATGTTCAAGATTGGCATAACCGCCCTGGGCAAAGGCGCGGAGCAAATTGAGGGTCGCGGCCGATTGGCGATAGGCCATGATCTGGCGTTCGGGATCGGGCTTGCGGCCTTCAACCGTTACCTCTGAATCATTGATAATGTCACCGCGATAAATCGGGTATTCAACGCCGTTGATCTTCTCGGTAGGCGAAGAACGTGGCTTGGCAAACTGACCGGCAATGCGGCCCACTTTCACCACGGGCTGGCCGCCGGCAAAGGTCATGACCACGGACATCTGGAGGAAAACGCGGAAGAAATCGCGGATGTTGTCGGCGGAATGCTCGGCAAAGCTCTCGGCGCAGTCGCCGCCCTGCAGCAGGAAGGCCCTGCCCTCGGCCACGCGCGCCAATTTGCGCTTCAGCTTGCGCGCCTCACCTGCAAAAACCAGGGGTGGAAAGCCAGCTAGGCGCTTTTCCACGACCGCAAGTTTCGCGGCATCGGCATAGTCCGGCACCTGCACAACGGGGAATTTCCGCCAGCTATCAGGTGTCCAATTGGTCAACATCTTACTAACTCCAAATACAAAGGAAGCGGCTTATACACACAACTTCGTTGCTGTTCTAGTAATACTACAGGCGGCAACGGAGCGTTAATCAAACGTTTTATCATATAAATTGGGGCCGTGGGGGCGATCTTTTTAAAGCCTCGCCAGAAACTCGCTAAATGAGATTTCGGCAGAACCAAAGGCCATTTGCCGCTCAACATCCCAGTATTTGAGGTTTTCCAGCCTTATGGGGTCGCCGGAAACGCTGCAGCGGACATAATCGCCCTCTTTCAAAACCTGAAAATCAGAGTTCAGGTATTTCAACTTCGCCTCGCGCTGCTTAGGCAAATTGGGGTCCAAATAATTCATCGCGCATCCTGTTTCAAAAAAGTTCGCCCTGCCCGGTTCTCTTTCGGGCTGTCACATCCAATTTGTCATCGGCAAATTGAATTTTCAAGGCTTGACCGGGGCTGACGGCCGCGGCGCGTTTGACGGGCTGGTCTTTTGCATCGAGCACGATGGCAAACCCGCGTGCCAACACCGATGTGTAGTTCAACGCGGCAAAGAGCTTCGCTTCGGCGGAAAGCCTGTCCTTGAAGGATTGAAGCGCACGGGAAATAGCGCGATTTTTGCGAAGGGTTGCGTCAAACAAACGACGTTTCAATTCTTCCTGCTTTTGCACAATGGGCCGAAGTGAAAGCCCGCCTGAGATCTTTGCCAGATCGACCCGATGGTGCTGAACATTGGCGCGCAGGGCCTGAGGCAGTCTCGCTGCAACCGTATCAAAGCGCTGGCGCACGAGAGCCAGAAATTCATCGGGCTTTGGCAGGGCACGGGCGGCAGAGCGAAGCCTGGTTTGGCGCTCGTCGAAATAGCGCGCGATGCCGCGTAACTGCCGCGCATTGAGTGAGGCCAATTCAGCGAGAAGATCGGCGCGGACGGGAACGGCTCTTTCAGCCGCGGCTGATGGTGTAGGCGCCCGGTGATCGGAAACGAGATCAATCAGGGTCGTATCAGTTTCATGGCCCACGGCGGAAATGACAGGTATCTTGCTTTCGGCAACGGCGCGCACCACAATTTCCTCGTTGAAGCCCCAGAGGTCCTCTAGGGAGCCACCGCCACGCGCTACGATGAGCAAATCGGGCGGATTTGCCATGGCATTGAAGCCGCGGATGGCAGTAGCCACTTCCACTGCCGACGTTTCGCCCTGCACCCGCACGGGCCAGACAAGGACATGCCTGGGAAAACGATCACTGAGCCGGTGCAGGATATCGCGGATGACGGCGCCCGTTGGCGAGGTTACCACACCAATCATTTTCGGCAGGTATGGAAGCGTCTTCTTGCGGGCGGCATCGAACAAGCCTTCAGCAGCCAGTTTGCGTTTGCGTTCTTCCAGCAAGGCCATGAGCGCGCCAACGCCGGCCGGCTCGATGTTTTCAATGACGATCTGGTAGTTGGATTTGCCGGGATATGAAGTGATCTTGCCGGTTGCGACGACTTCCAGCCCTTCCTGCATCTTGGCGCGCAGTCTGGAAAAATTGCCGCGCCAGATCACGGCGTCTAGTTTGGCGCCCTCGTCCTTGATGGAGAAATAGCAGTGGCCGGAGGAATGGGGTCCACGGTAGCCCGAAATTTCACCACGCACCCGCACATGCCCGAAGGTTTCCTCCAGGGTTTTTTTCAGGGCATGGGAAATCTCGGTAACCGAATATTCGCCAATATTGGGCTTTGCAGGCTCAATAAGTTCGCCGGTTTCGGGGTTATAGGGCCAATCGGTTGACATCGCACCAGTTTCGCTTTGATTCCGGCCTATCAAATGCGAGAAGGCGGGGAAAGGCAAGGATCGAGTTGAAATGAACGTACTTTTGATTGGTTCGGGAGGTCGCGAACACGCGCTGGCCTGGGCCATATCGGCCAGCCCGCTTTTGTCGAAACTCTATTGCGCACAGGGCAATCCCGGCATCTCGCAAGTTGCTGAACTTGCCGCCATTGATATTGCCAGCCATGCGGCAGTGATTGAATTCTGCAAGGCTCACGCAATCAATTTTGTCGTCGTTGGCCCCGAAGCGCCTTTGGTGGCCGGGTTGGTGGACGATCTCAAAGCGGCCGGCATCAAGGCGTTTGGGCCCTCAAAATTTGCCGCCCAATTGGAAGGCTCCAAGGGCTTCACCAAGGACATCTGCGCAAAGTACAATATCCCAACCGCCGCTTATGGGCGCTTCACGGATTTGGGGAAAGCGCGTGCCTATCTCGCCAAACATGGTGCTCCCATTGTGATCAAGGCTGATGGTCTGGCTGCCGGCAAAGGGGTGACCGTTGCCACGACATTGGAAGAAGCCTTAGCCGCACTTAACGATATTTTTTCTGGTCGCTTCGGCGAAGCGGAATGCGTGATTGAAGAATTTCTGGAAGGCGAGGAAGCGAGTTTCTTTGTTTTGTCAGATGGCGTGCACACCTTGCCGCTGGCCACGGCACAGGATCACAAGCGCGTGGGCGACGGCGATACGGGGCCGAACACGGGCGGCATGGGAGCCTATTCCCCTGCCCCTTGTATGACGGAAGCCCTATGTGCCGAGGTGCTAGAAAAAATTGTGCGGCCCACGGTCGCGGCGCTTTGCGATATGGGCCACCCCTATGTGGGTGTGATTTATGCCGGATTGATCCTCACCAAGCACGGTCCCAAGCTCATCGAATACAACGCGCGTTTTGGCGATCCGGAAACGCAGGTTCTCATGCTGCGTCTGCGCGATGATCTGTTGACGTTGCTTTTGGCCACGGTGGATGGAACGCTTGATAAGATGTCAGTGCGTTGGCGCAATGAATTTGCACTCACCGTTGTCATGGCGGCAAAGGGCTATCCCGGCGATTACGTGAGGGGCACTGAAATCAAGGGTCTCGAGCAAAACTTCGGCGAAGACGTTCAGGTTTTCCATGCGGGCACGACATTAAAAAATGGAAAGCTTATGGCCAATGGGGGGCGCGTGCTGAATGTCACGGCCCTTGGCAAAACCGCCAGGGACGCACAAATAGGAGCATATGCTGCAGTTAATAAAATTGACTGGCCGGACGGCTTTTGCCGTAAAGATATCGGCTGGCGAGCCATAGGCTGATAAAAATGAGTGAGTCTAAAATTGGTTTGGCCCTTGGTGGTGGCGGTGCGCGGGGCCTGGCCCATATTCCCATGCTGGAAGTTTTTGATGAATTAGGGCTGAAGCCTGCCATGATTGCGGGTTGCAGCATGGGGGCGTTAGTGGGGGCTGCCTATGCCTGCGGCATGAGCGCCAAAGACATGCGGGTGCAGGCAGAAAAAATCCTTGGAAATCGATTGGGTGCAGCGCGTTACGTGTTTGGCACACGCGGATCTAAAATCGGTGACATTTTTTCTCTCCGGGGCTTGCTGTCCCTGCATCTCTACGGTGAAAAACTGGTAGATTTAGCACTGCCTGATTCATTGCCAAAAAATATCGAGGACACGCAAATTCCCTTGCGCATCATCGCCACGGATTTTGAGCGCATGGAGGAGCGGGTCATATCACAAGGCAGCATCGTGCAAGCGGTGGCGGCGTCAATCGCTATTCCCGGCCTCATTGTAGGACCAAGAATCGAGGGCCACATTCATGTGGATGGCGGCGTCACCAACCCGGTTCCCTTCAACCATGTGCGTTCCGGCATGGATATTGTGGTCGCCATTGATGTGACCGGAAAACCCCGGGCCCTGGCGCGCAAGCATCCCTCCAACATGGAGCTGGCGGTCGGCTCCATGCTCATCATGTTCAACCAGCTAGCCGAGCTCCGACGAGCTGTGGCACCGCCCGATATTTATATTCGGCCGGAAGTCGAGCATTTTGGGTCACGGGAGTTCTTCAAACCGCGGGAGATTCTTGAGGCGGCCACCGCAAGCAAGGATAAACTCAAACGCGCGCTGGAATTGCGGTTGAATTCCACGCCTCATTATGACCGGACTTGATCCGGTCATGTCCTGTGCAACGACAAGAAGATACCCGTGTCAAGCGCGGGTAAGATGAGAATTGAGAAAATTCCGATTCAATAGAATCATTTACCGGCGGTTCTTGAAGAAACCCCTGAGCAGGGTTTCGGCGCGCTGCTCGCCGATACCGCCATAAATTTCCGGTTTGTGGTGACACGTGGGTTGCGCGAAGAAAACAGGGCCATTTTCAACCGCACCCATCTTCTCGTCCGTTGCCCCATAGTAAAGCCGCCTGATGCGGGCAAATGAAATGGCGGCCGTACACATGGCGCAAGGTTCAAGCGTCACATATAAATCGCAATCGACCAGGCGTTCGGATGCCAGTTTGGAAGCAACCTCACGGATGACGAGCATCTCGGCGTGGGCTGTCGGATCATGGTCTTGCAGGGTTCGATTTCCGGCCACGGCCAAAATATTACCCAATTTGTCGACGATCACCGCACCTACCGGGACTTCACCCAGTTTGGCGGCTTTTTCAGCTTCGGTGAAGGCCCGCAACATGGGCTCTGGTAGTTTGTGCGTCATCGTGCGACATCAGCCCTAAAGTCAAGGCGGGGTCAAGATGAGCGAATTTGAGGGTGAACGAATTGCCAAGGTCATTGCGCGAGCTGGTGTATGCTCCAGGCGCGAGGCGGAGCAATTGATCCTTGATGGCAATGTGACCCTTAACCATAAAATACTCAAGACTGCCGCCATAAACGTGACTGACGCCGACCAGATCCGAATCAATGGCAAGCCCCTTCCCCGTAAAGAGGAATCCAAACTCTGGCGTTATCATAAGCCTGATGGGCTGGTGGTGAGCCACAAGGACCCGCAGGGCCGCCCTTCCGTATTCGACAAGCTGCGCGAGCAATTGCCGCGCGTGGTTTCCATTGGCCGCCTTGATATCAATACGGAGGGGCTGCTGCTGCTCACCAATGATGGCGAGGTTGAACGCCTGATGGAATTGCCTTCTACCGGCTGGATCAGGCGTTACCGGGTGCGCGCCTACGGCAAGATGGATGACGCAGGGCTGGCAAAGCTGAAAGACGGGGTTGAGGTCGAGGGGGTGCGTTATGGCCCCATTGAAGCCAAAATCGAGAAAATCCAGGGTGACAATCTCTGGATGACCGTTGCCATCAGGGAAGGCAAGAACCGCGAGGTCAAGAAAATCTGCGAATATCTTGGACTGCAGGTGAACCGTTTGATCCGCACAAGTTTCGGCCCGTTTCAACTCGGCGAGTTGGAGCGGGGCGGAATCGAAGAAGTGCCGAAGAAATTCTGGCAGGAACAGTTGGGCGGAAAATTCGGAAAGAGTTATGCGGATCGTCGGCGGAAAGTTTAAGGGACTTCACCTCGCAACACCGGCGGACCAATCGACCCGCCCCACATCGGACCGGGTGCGGGAAGCTGTGTTCAACATTCTTGTCCATGGCATTGCTGGCCTCAAGCTGGAAGGAACTCGTGTATTGGACCTGTTTGCGGGAACCGGGGCCTTGGGTTTTGAAGCCCTGTCGCGCGGGGCGCGTTATTGCCAGTTTGTCGATGAAAATACGGAGGCGCGCGGGCTTATACGCACCAATGCGGACAAGTTCGGTGTCATCGGCCAATGCAAGATCTGGCGGCGGGATGCGACAGACCTAGGACCCTGTGCGCCGTTACCCAAGTTTGACCTGATCTTTGCCGACCCGCCCTATGGCAAGGGCCTGGGCGAAAAGGCACTTGTCTCTCTTGTACAAGGTGAGTGGATCAATGCGGGGGGCATTGTCGTTCTGGAGGAAATTGAAAAAGCTGATATATCCGAAGTTGCAGGACTCACGCTGATTGATGCACGCAGCTACGGCGAAACGAAGGTTAGGTTTTATCGTTTCGGTTCACCGCCTGTTTAAAGACGTGCATTCCCTGTTCAGTTGAGAGTATTGCATTGACGTACAATTTATAACACCCTCACCCTGAGGTGCGAGCGCAGCGAGCCTCGAAGGGTCGGCGGGACAAATTCACATGCCGGGTTGTTGGATCTATATCTTGAAGTGTGCCGATGACGCATATTATGTCGGCTCATCGCGATATGGAGAAATTGAGGCCCGCGGGTGGGAACGCCAAGAGGGGCATTACACAACTGCATGGACAAGAGATCGCAGGCCAGTTGAATTGGTTTGGGCTGAACATTTCGATCAGATTACCGATGCCATTGCGGCAGAGCGGCGAATAAAAGGTTGGCGGCGAGAAAAGAAAGAGACGCTGATACGTGGCGACTATGATGCTTTACCTTGGCTCGCGAAAAGGAATGAGGTTGGAGCGCGTGGCCATCCTTCGAGGCTCGCTTCGCGAGCACCTCAGGACGAGGATTAGACTATTGAAACGATTTTTACCGCCGCCCAAACAGCCTTTCGATATCGGTCAGTTTCAATTCCACGAAGGTCGGACGTCCGTGGTTGCATTGACCGGAATTGGGAGTTGCTTCCATCTCCCGGAGCAGCGCATTCATTTCATCGGGCTTGAGCTTGCGGCCAGAACGCACGGAATTGTGACAGGCCATGGTAGCCAGCACGTGGTTGACACGCTCTTCAACTGCCGTCGTTTCACCTAATTCCGCCAATTCATCGGCAATGTCTTTGACGATGCCTGCGACGTCGGCATTGCCAAGGGCAGTTGGAATCTCGCGCAACAGCACGGCGCCCTCGCCGAAGGCTTCCAGCACCAGGCCGGACTTCGTCAGCACATCTTGTGCGCCGCTCAAACGTTCGACATCACTTGTGTCGAGTTCTATAACCTGTGGCACAAGCAATGGCTGGGTCGCAATGCCATTTTCTGCGCGTTCACGTTTCAGGCGTTCATAGACCAGCCGTTCATGGGCAGCATGCTGGTCAACCAGCACAATGCCTGACTTGGTTTGGGCCACAATATAATTATCATGGAATTGGGCGCGGGCAGCACCCAAGGGATATTCCTCCATGGATGGAGTTTCAGCCATGGGTGCGGCGAGCGGCATATCCATTTCAAAGGCGGCCTGGCGCTCCGCGAAACCGCCATAGGCCGGTGCAGTCATAGGCTTGAAACTTGAAACAGCGGCGCGCGCCATACCTGTATTCGACGCCACGCCCCTGGAAGCGAGCGCAGCACGGATGGTTGAAACGATAAGGCCACGTACAAAAGCGCTATCTCTGAAGCGCACTTCGGACTTGGCGGGATGGACATTTACGTCAACGCGGTCTGGCGGGCAGGTCAAAAACAACACGAGGGCCGGAAAGCGCGCTCGTGACATGAGATCGGCATAGGCCCCGCGAATGGCCCCGGCAATCAGCTTGTCGCGCACGGGCCTGCCATTCACGAAGGCAAACTGCATGTTGCCCTGGGCGCGGCTGTAGGTGGGAAGACCTGCAAATCCCTCTACCAGCACGCCATCACGCTCGCCGAGGAACGCTAAGGCATTTTCCTTGAATTCCGAACCCATGATGCGGGCCACACGAGCTTCGTGCGTGTCCTTTGCTGGTGCATCAATCATGCGGCGCTCTTCGGTCACAAAAGTAAAGCCCGTGACCGGGTGCGCCAGGGCAAGCCTCCGCACTACATCGGCCGCTTCTGCCGTTTCAGTGCGGTCCGTTTTCAAGAATTTCAAGCGGGCTGGGGTAGCGTAAAAAAGGTCGCGGACTTCAATCTCGGTACCCTGCGCAAGTGAAGTTGGTTTCAAATCCTGCCGCCGGCCATTTTCGATGCGCAGGATATGGGCCTCACCTGCTCCGTTCAACCGGGAGGAAAGGCTCATGCGGCTGACGGAGGCAATGGAGGGCAGCGCCTCCCCCCTGAAGCCTAGGGTTCTGATGTCAACAAGATTGTCGTCACTGAGTTTTGACGTGGCATGACGTTCAATGCACAGGGCCAAATCTTCCGGTGCCATGCCGGAACCATTGTCGGTGACACGGATGAAGGACTTGCCACCGCCACGGAAGGCCACATCAATTTGCGTGGCGCCCGCATCAAGAGCGTTCTCCACAAGCTCTTTTACCACGCTTGCAGGCCGCTCAATAACTTCGCCAGCCGCTATGCGGTTGATGGTGCCTTCCGAAAGCCTATGGATTCGCATGGGCGGCAGTCTAGCTTATCGCCTTGGAAAATGGCAGTTATCCGCCGGAGCCTGTGGATTTCAAGCCTTCGGGCTTGCCGACAACGGTCACGATCAAGTGGTCACTGTCAATAAGGCGCTTGGCCTGCGCTTTCACCTGTTCAAGGGTAATCGCTTCCACCAGACTATTGCGCTTGTTCACGTAGTCTATCCCCAGGTTCTGCTGTTGAATTCCCAGGAGTTGGCCTGCAATCTTGTTGTTAGTGTCAAAACGCAACGCGTAGGAACCAGTGAGGAAAGTTTTCACGTCATCAAGCTCGGCCTGTGTCGGCCCCTCATCGGCCATCTTCTTCAGCGTTTCCTTCACAACGGCAAGCGCCTCGCCGGCCTTTTCATTGCGGGTGCCAAGCGATCCCACAAAGAGGCCCGCATGGTCGAGCGGGACCATGCTAAAGCCAACGCCATATGTGAGCCCCCGCTTTTCGCGCACTTCGGTGGTGAGGCGCGAGCCATAGCCACCACCGCCCACGATCTGGTTCATGACAAAGGCCGGGATAAAATCCGGATCGCTCCGCAAGATGCCCTCATGGCCAAAGACAATGATGCTTTGCGGAATGTCGCGGTCAATGATCTTAACAATGGGTCCCTTGGCCACAGTCATGGTGGAGACCGCCTTCGGCGGGTCAGAATCAGGAAGGCTCCCAAATATTTCGTCCAATGATACGGCAAGAGTTGCGGCATCAATATCACCTACCACGGCAACCTTCAGGCCCTTGCGGCGGAACAGGAGCTTGTGCATGGCTCGCAGATCATCGGGCGTGATGCTGGCAATTGACTCCGGTGTGCCATTGGATTCCCGCGCATAGGGCTGATCACCAAAAGCCAATTTCATCCAGGCCCGTGAAGCGATTTTTTCCGGGTCCTGTTCGTTATCCCTTGCCGATAGAAGAAATTGCTGGCGGACGCGCTCCATGGCCTCCTTTTCAAAATGCGGGGCGGTAAGCGCCTTCTTTAGAAGCTTAAAAGCTTCCACCTGGTTTTTTGACAGCGTTTGCAATGAACCTTCGAATTGCTCAGAACCTGCATCAAACCCAATCCTCACGGCGAGTTCATCGCGCAAGGCCTGAAAGGCCGAGCCGTCGAGATCGTCGGCTCCCTCATCCATCATGCCCGTTATGAAATTGGCCGTGCCTTCCTTCCCAACGGGATCGGAGGTGGAGCCCCCCTCGAAGGAAAATTGCATGGCAATCAGGGGAATTGACTTGCTCTCCACCAGCCAGGCCTTGATGCCTCCGGGGCTTGTGACTTCCTTGATTTCCATCGCTTGGGCATGGCCGAGGAACAGGACCAGGGAGAAACAGATGAATATGATTCTGTACAGTGAAGCGCGCATCGGCCAGCCTTGCATCAATTTCGGGGTTGCGGTTCCGGCAAAAGAATGCCGGTGACAGAGCGCTTCAGCACAATGAATTTTGCGGCGGCCTGCCTGATATCATCAAGGGTTACTTTCGCAATTTCGGCATCGCGATCAAAAATGCTGCGAACCGTAAGCCCGGTGGCCAGGGCAACGCCGGCCATGCGCGCCAGCGTTGCCTGGTCATCAAGCGTATAGATCTGCTCGGCAATGGCCTGATTTCGAACCCGGTCCAGCTCTATCTGGGTTATGCCGTTTTTCAGGACATCGGCCAGAATGACATCAATGGCAGCTTCAACCTTACCCACGTCAATGCCAGAATTTGGCGCGCCATAGACACCGAAAGTGCCGGAATCCAATTGGTCACCAGTGTACCATGCGCCAACATAAGCGGCCAGTTTCTGCTCAACCACGAGGCGCTTATAAAGCCTGCTTTGCGTGCCGTTGCCGAGGATATCGGCGAGTAAATCGAGGGCTATGGCTTCATGGTCAGTTGAGGTTCCATAAGAAGGAGCAAGATAGCTCCGCTGAATTACCGGCGATGCTGCCCTTGCATCAACCAAGGTCACGCGACGTGATGCAATGGGTTCAGGCTCAAGTGTGCGCAACCTTGGCCCTGGGGTAAATGTATTTTTCAGAACCCCATAATATTTTTCGGCGAGGATTTTCACCTGTTCGGGCGTGGCGTCACCTGCTACTACGAGAATGGCATTGGCCGGGGTGTAGTGGGCCCTGTAAAAGGCGATTGCATCATCCTTGGTAAGCTTTGCCACTTCGGACATCCAGCCAATGACCGGCTTGCCATAGGGGTGGGCCGTGTACATGGCGGCATCAATCTGTTCACTGAGAAGCGCCGATGGATCATTGTCGGTCCGTTCGCGGCGCTCTTCGCGCACCACATCAAGTTCAGGCAAAACGTTTTCATCGGTAAGAACCAGATTCTGCATGCGGTCTGCTTCCAGTTCCATCATCAGGCCAAGCCTGTCACTGGCGATGCGCTGGAAATACGCGGTGTAGTCGCGCGTGGTGAAGGCATTGCCTTCGCCTCCATTGATGTCAATGAGGCGGTCAAACTCGCCGGGCGGATGCTTGCTTGTGCCCTTGAACATCAAATGTTCGAGGAAATGGGCAAGCCCCGACTTGCCTGACACTTCGTCGGCAGAGCCGACGCGGTACCACACCATATGCGTGACTACGGGTGCGCGGTGATTGGGAATGACGACGACTTCCATGCCATTGGCAAGCTTGAAGTCGGAGACCTCAACGTCCAAAGCCCGTGCCGGCAGGGCAACGATGAAAAGCAGGACAAGGTGCAAGGCTGCGATTCTTACGGCGCGCATGAATGGGCGTTCCTGGAACTTAGAGGAATCAGAAGATGCAGGAGAACCCTGAACCCGTCCAATGAGATTTTTGTAATGTTACTTCAACCGTCGCTGAATATGTTGCCGATATTGCGAACGGTGCCGTAGCCCGGGTTTGTCTCACGCTTCCGTTTGAGAATAGCCTGCTTCAACTCGGCTTTCAGTTCCCAATCGGCCTTGGGGGTGCCATCGGGCTTGAGTTTTGAGATGCCATACTCGTCATAGATATTCTTCTTCACTGGCGGCTGGTAGGCTGGCGCGGAGGAATACAGGCCTTCATCCACGCTGGCGGTTTGGACCGGTGCGGCAGGCACAGGGTTTGGCTGATAATTTTCAGTCACAGTACCGGGCGGACGCAATTGCAGGTCTGGTGGCAGGGCCAGATTATTTCCGGTTTGGACAACCGGGGTTTGCGGGGCGGGAGAGTCTCCAAGCCCCATGCGGTGAAGCAACCTGCTTGTTCCACAGCCACTCAAGACAACGCTCAACGCCAGCACGGCGGATAGTGTCCAGACTGTTTTCATCCCCGTTACTCCCACTTCCCTTTACCTGAGCGCGGTCTGCGGCCAGAATTAGGCATTTCCAAGACCTGTCGCCTGCCCGCGCTCCAGGAGGGACTCATAGAGCAAAAGGGCTACCCCCGCAACGATGGCCACATCGGCCACATTAAAGACGTACCAGCTCCAACTATTCCAATGGAGCTGGAAAAAATCGGCAACGGCCCCATGAACATAGCGGTCCAGGGCATTGGCAAGGGCACCGCCAATCACCAGCCCGAGGGCTGCCACGGTGAGGGGCCTGTGGGACCGGCACAGCCAAATCCACAGCACGGCGCAGATAACCAGGCTGGCGGCAATGAGAATGCCTTGCGAATGGGTGGGCAGCAGCCCGTAGGAAACGCCCTTGTTCCACACCAGGGTGAGGTCAAGAAATGAGGTCAGGCTTACAGGCCGCCGCGTCTCAATGTCATAAATTTCAAACATCCACCATTTATGGGCCTGGTCGGCTACGAATATGAGCAGTGCCAGGACTGATCCCAACGGCGCCAAGGCCCCCCAGAAACGCAGTTTCATACCAGGGTTTTCCCAAAGCGGGTCTGCCATTCGCGCACGGCTTCGGCATCACGGGGGGTGATGTCGGGGAAGTCCTTATCCTTGCCGATTTCCCTGGAGATTTTCCACGAGCGGGCGCATTTCTGCCCCTCGGCGAGGGCTGGCACCACGGCTACACCTTTTACATCGTCAAGGCGAAAGGCGTTTTCCGGTCCCTTCCCTTCTTCAATGGTGATGGCCGAGGTGATGCAGATTTCGGCGAAGTCGCTGGCGCGCAGGGCTGCGACGTCAGCAGATTCCATTTGCACATAGACCTTCGGTGCTGCTTCCAATGAAGACCCAATGCGTTTTTCTGCGCGCTCCACTTCGAGGGCCCCCGTCACTACGCGGCGGACGTTGCGGATCATGTCCCACTTCCTGGCAATTTCGGGTTGGTTCCATTCGTCAGGCGTTTTGGCGAACTGCATGAGATGCACCGAGCTTCCCTCGCCGGCAAAGCGCGAAAGCCACACCTCTTCCATGGTGAAAGTCAGAATCGGGGCCCACCAGGTAGTGAGGCAATGGAACAACTGATCCATTACGCTGCGGCAGGAACGGCGCTTCAGGCTTGACCAGGGATCGCAATAGAGCGCGTCTTTCCGGATATCGAAATAGAAAGCAGAGAGGTCCTGCGTCATGAAATTGCTGAGCAGTGCAAAGATGCGCTTGTAGTCGAACACTTCATAAGCGACCTGCACCTGTGCGTCGATCTCATGGAGACGGTGCAGGATATAGCGCTCAAGCTCCGGCATGTCCTTATGATGTACCTGCTCCCAATCCTGCAAGCCATCGAGCGCGCCCAGGACATAGCGCATGGTGTTGCGCAGTTTGCGGTAGGCTTCGACATTGGTTTTGAGAATTTCTTTGCCCAACCGCAGGTCTTCTGCATAGTCGGCGGAGGCCACCCAGAGGCGCAGGATATCGGCACCCGATTGCTTGATCACATCCTGCGGGGTGACGATGTTGCCGAGCGATTTGGACATCTTGCGGCCGTCCTCGCCCACCACGAATCCATGAGTCAAAACCGCATCATAGGGCGCGCGGCCGCGGGTGCCGCAGGATTCGAGAAGCGAGGAATGGAACCAGCCGCGATGCTGGTCCGAGCCTTCGAGATAGATGTCAGCCGGCCATTTCAGGTCAGGGCGCTGTTCCAGACAGAAGGCATGAGTGCAGCCGGAGTCAAACCACACATCGAGAATGTCGCGTACCTGTTCCCATTCCTGGGAATTGTAGTCTTGCCCGAGGAAGCGGCTTGCCGCGCCATCGGCGAACCAGGCATCGGCTCCTTGCCTAGAAAATGAATCCGCAATGCGCTGGTTCACCTTGGAATCATTGAGGATTTTGCCCGACTCCTTGTTCACAAACACGGCGATGGGAACGCCCCAGGCGCGCTGCCGAGAGATCACCCAGTCGGGTCGATCCGCAATCATGCCGCGCAGGCGGTTCTGGCCCGCGGGCGGAAAGAATTTTGTGTCCTCGATGGCTTTCAGCGCCTTGTCGCGCAGGCCATGGCTCGACATGGAGATAAACCATTGCGGCGTATTGCGGAATATGATCGGTTTCTTCGAGCGCCAGGAATGGGGATAGCTGATCGTCTTGCGCTTGGCCGACAGCAGCATGCCCGCTTCTTTCAGCGCATCCATCACCAGCTTGTTGGCATTGCCCCACCTGCCATACTCGTCGATGACACGGCCACCTTCAAAACCGGGCGCATCCTTGGTGTAGAAGCCGTCAGCATTGACGGTGGAGGGAATGGGCCCGCCGTTCTTTTCCATCCAGATGTTATAGTCATCCGCACCATGGCCAGGAGCGGTATGCACAAACCCCGTACCTGCATCGTCAGTGACGTGATCGCCATCGAGAAGTGGAACTGGAAAGTCATAGCCTTTGGCTTTCAGAGGATGATCGCAGATAAATCCTGCTGAGTTGGCATTCATAAGTCGCTTATACTCTGTGACTCTCATAGCGCTTAGAACTTCGCTAGCGAGATTGTCAGCAATGACCAGCTTTTCGCCAGTTTGCACCC
>JAHFPK010000025.1:0-7839 GCA_023266715.1 Hyphomicrobiales bacterium
AGCCAGCGCAAGTCCGCTTCGAAGAAGGCGCGCAGATCGGGAATGCCGTATTTCAGCATGGCAATACGGTCGAGCCCCATGCCGAAGGCATAGCCCTGATACTTATCGAGATCGAGGCCGCCGGCCTTGATCACATTGGGATGCACCATGCCACTGCCCAAAATTTCCAGCCATGAGGTGCCCTGGCCAATCTTCACCTGGCCGCCTTCCCAGGAGCAGTTGATATCCACTTCCATGGAAGGTTCGGTGAACGGGAAATGCGAAGCGCGAAACCGCATCTTCACATCGTCGATTTCAAAGAAACTCTTGCAAAATTCCGCCAGGATCCATTTGAGATGGCCCATATGGGTCGTCTCATCGATCACCAGGCCTTCGATCTGGTTGAACATCGGCGTATGCGTCATGTCGCTGTCATTGCGGAAGGTGCGCCCCGGGGCGATGATGCGGATCGGCGGCTTCTGCGTCAGCATGGTGCGGATTTGCACCGGCGAGGTATGCGTGCGCAAAACCATGCGGCTGCCGTCAGGCTTCTCGCTGAAATAAAAGGTGTCGTGCTCCTGCCGCGCCGGATGCTCGGGGGGAATGTTGAGCGCCGTGAAATTATGAAAATCATCCTCGATATGCGGGCCTTCCGCCACCGCAAACCCGAGATCGCCGAAAATTTGCACCACTTCTTCCCACACCTGGGAGACCGGGTGCACCGTGCCACGCGGTTCAGCACGGGCCGGCAAGGTCACATCGATTTTTTCCGAAACGAGGCGCTGCTCAAGCTGTGCTTCCTGCAACACGGCTTTGCGCGCTGCAATCGCCTCCGTCACTTTATCCTTCAGCACATTGAGCGCAGCACCTGCGGTCTTGCGCTCTTCCGGCCCCATCGCGCCGAGAGATTTCATCTGCTCGGAGATGGAGCCCTTCTTGCCCAGCGTTGCCACGCGCACAGCTTCGAGTGCCGCTTCATCGGAAGCGCTTGCGACCTGTTGCAGGATATCCTGTTCGAGACTCATGGAAATTTTGGCCCTTGAAACGAATTGGCCGGACCCCGATTGCTTAACGCAACCAACTGGCCCGGCCAAGGAATTCTAAAAAAGTGAGCGTTTGCCTATTGAGCAGCCTTGGCCTTCTCAACCAGCGCGGCAAAACCAGCGGGATCATGGATCGCAAGATCGGAAAGAACCTTGCGGTCGACTTCGATGCCGGCCTTGTCGAGCCCGTAAATAAATCGGCCATAGGTGAGGCCCAATTCGCGGGTGGCCGCATTGATACGCTGGATCCACAACGCGCGGAAATTGCGCTTCTTGGTGCGGCGGTCACGGTAGGCATATTGTCCGGCCTTTTCCACCGCCTGCACGGCAACGCGGAAAACATTTTTGCGGCGGCTGAAATAGCCCTTCGCCTGGCTCATGACTTTCTTGTGGGACTTGCGGGCGACGGTGCCGCCTTTTGAACGTGGCATTTGAGCTCTCCTTAACGGGCGTAGGGCATATGGATTTTGACGAGGCCCGTATCACCGGGGCTCAAAATCATGGTGCCGCGCTGGTTGCGGATCTGCTTGTTCGTGCGCTTGATCATGCCATGTTGCTTTCCAGCTCCAGCGGCACGAATCTTCCCGGAAGCGGTCGTTTTGAAGCGCTTCTTGACTGAGGATTTCGTTTTCATCTTGGGCATTTGGCTTGGTCCTTTCAAAGCAATAGGAAGCCGCCATGGCATGCCCTTTACATGGCCAGGCGGCTTAATGGGGGGTGTTAAGCAGAAATTTGGCGGCGATGCAACCCATCAGGTTGCACCCCTAAAATACCTATTTCGGCGCGATGATCATCACGATCTGGCGGCCTTCAAAGCGCGGCTCGGATTCAACCTTGGCGATTTCAAGCGTATCGGCCTTAACCCGGTTCAACAGCTTGTGGCCAAGCTCCTGGTGGGCCATTTCGCGGCCTCGGAAACGCAGCGTGACCTTGACCTTGTCGCCCTCTTCGAAGAAGCGTTTGATCGCCTTCATCTTGACCTCATAGTCATGGTCATCGATCATCGGGCGCATCTTGATCTCTTTGATCTCAATGACCTTTTGCTTCTTGCGGGCTTCCGCGGCCTTTTTCTGTTCCTGGAATTTGAATTTGCCGTAATCGAGAATCTTGGCGACTGGCGGCACGGCGTCCGGCGAGATTTCAACCAGATCGAGGTTGGCTTCCTCGGCCATTGCCAGGGCTTGACGGGTTGGCACAACACCAACATTCTGTCCGTCGGCTCCGATGAGGCGCACTTCGCGCGCGTCAATGCGGTGGTTAATCTTGTTACCTTCTTCCTTTTGCGGGGGGGCGGCACCGCGTACAATCGTTGGCCTCCGTGGGGGTATGCTCAAGTGGTATGCTTCTCCATGTTATGGCCGTATCGAATCCGAGACTGACCGGTTAAGAACCTCGCTATAGACCTTGAAGCGGGGCCGCCGTCAAGGAGGGCTGATTGGATTGGATAATTTAGATGGCAGGTGTGGATTTTGAGCAAGGACCGGGAGGCGTAAAACTGGCCTTCCACCAGGATGGCTCCACCGAAGATCTCGGCCGCTGCGGCTTCTTCTGGCTCGGCGGTTTCATGTCGGACATGACGGGTACCAAAGCGGAAGCGCTCGCAGCACTTGCGCGTGAAACCCGAAGGCCCGGCCTCCGTTTTGATTATTCGGGCCATGGCCAATCGGAAGGAAAATTTATCGATGGTACAATTTCCGATTGGCTTGAACAGTCCGTTCATATGTTTATTGCCAAGACTTATTCAAAACGCATCATCGTGGGCTCCAGCATGGGGGGCTGGCTGGCGCTTCTGTTGGCAAGGGTGTTGCTGCGTGATGATCCCCGCGCTGCCAAACGCCTTGCCGGAATTGTGCTGATTGCGCCTGCCGCCGACATGACCAGTGATCTGATGTGGGACAACTTTTCACCCGAAGCGCGTAACGAATTGGAAGACCGGAGCGTTTATATGCGCCCGTCCGAATACGGCGAGCCCATGCCTATCACGCTCAGGCTTTTGCAGGATGGCACAAAACATTTACTGCTGAAAACCGGACTTGAGCTGCCTTTTCCGGTGCGCATTCTGCAGGGAAGCAGCGACCCGGATGTGCCGCCCTCCCATGCGTTGAAGGTTTTTGGAGCTCTGTCGGGCCCTGATATCACCATGACCCTGATCAAGGGTGGCGACCATCGCCTGTCAACGCCGGGGCAGTTGAAACTCATTCGTGAAACCGCCCGGCAACTGGCCGAACGGGCCGATGGCATTACGCCGTGAGTCGGGATTTGAGGGCGCGCAAGCCTTCACGATAATTCGGGTAGATGAGCTGATAGCCCAATTCACTTTTTATACGCTGGTTTGAAACCCGCTTGGAGTCCGCATAAAAACTTTTGGCCATGGGCGAGAGATTTGCATCTTCAAACGGAATTTCCGGCGGAACAGGCAAGCCGAGCAGGTTGGCCGCATATTCCACCACCTCCTGTGGCGGGCAGGGCTCGTCATCACACACATTGTAAGCGCGGCCCGGATTTGACTTTGTAATGGAAGCCGCAAGCGCACCCGCGATGTCGTCCACATGAATGCGGCTGAAAATCTGCCCCGGCTTGATGATGCGTTTGGCGCTGCCGTTCAGAACTGTAAGAAGCTGATTTCGTCCCGGGCCGTAAATCCCCGCCAGGCGAAAAAGATGAACGGGGAGTCCATTTTCAGCGTGCAGTTTCAGCCAACTTCGCTCCGTTTCCAGTCGCCTGTGGCCGCGCGTGGTATTGGGTTCAAGCGGGCTGTCCTCATGAACCCAGTCGCCGCCCCGATCACCGTAAACACCCGTTGTTGAAAGATAGCCCACCCAATGCAGCTGTTTCGATAACCTCTGCAATTGCTCCTGAAACAATCGCAAGACGGGATCGCCATTTTCATCTGGCGGGGCCGAAATCAGAAGGTGCGTGACATCGGGTGCAATCTGCAATTTGCTGTCAAACAGGAAACCATGAAAGCCTTGGGCGTTGATCTCGGCAATTCCTTCTGAATTACGACTCGTCGCAGAAATTTTCCACGCGCGCTTGTCCAACCGCGCTGCAAGGGCTAGTGCCGAATAACCAAAGCCAAAACACAGGAGATTATTCACGATGAACTCCATTCGGCTTTCACCGCTAAATCAGACTCAGTTTTTTCTTGCCCAGAGCGCAAGTGTTGAAAATCGCCGGCAGGCATGAGCTGCGCTAGAGCCCACACGGCCATTGCGCGCACCAAAGGCGAATGGTCATTCAAAAGTTTTTCCGCAACCGGAATGAAATTCTCATTGCCGCTGTTGCCAACCGCAATCAGCACATTGCGGACAAAGCGGTCTCTGCCAATGCGTTTCACCGGCGAACCGGAAAACAACTTTCGAAATGCAACATCATCCAGACCTGCCAGGTCATCAAGCGCTGGTGAAATAAGATCTTCGCGTGCCTTGAGTTTTAACTCATTCGCAACCTGTGCAAACTTGTTCCAGGGGCAAACAGCCAAACAATCATCGCAGCCAAAAATGCGGTTCCCTATGGGCTTGCGGAATTCACGGTCGATGTGGCCCTTGTGCTCAATGGTGAGATAGGAAATGCAGCGCCGGGCATCGAGCTGATGGGGCGCTGGAAAAGCCTTTGTTGGGCAGATATCCAGGCAAGCATGGCAGCTGCCGCAATGATCAACCTCAGACTCATCAGGGGGAAGCGCCATGTCGGTCAGTATTGTTCCGATGAAGAACCATGATCCCAATTCGCGCGACAGCAAATTCGTGTGCTTGCCTTGCCAGCCAAGCCCCGCCCTATGGGCCAGAGGCTTTTCCATCAGTGGAGCCGTGTCCACAAAAACCTTTACCTCTGCCTTGGCAACGTTCGCAAACCACGTGGCAATCCTCTTGAGCTTGCCCTTGATCACATCGTGGTAATCCCGGTTCAGTGCATAAACCGAAATGACCCCCTGGGATTTTGCATCCAGCCGCTGCATGGCATCAATGCCCTGCCCATAATTCATGGCAAATACGATTGCCGTTTGGGCCTCTGGCCACATGGCCTTCGGATTGGCGCGGCGCTCCGCCGTGGTTGCAAGCCAGTCCATGTCGCCATGATAATCATGGCTGATGAAATGCTGCAGTTTTTCAGCTGCCGCCGGATTCGGATTAGCCGACGCAATTCTCATTGCGCTGAAGCCTTCATCCACGGCACATTTGCGCAGACGGTCAGAAATCGAGGTCGGCATAGGCGGCTAAAGCCGGCATGCCGCGCAGCGTATCGCTGAGCAGCGGCCTGAATGAGGGGCGCGACTTGATCCTCTGGTACCATCTCTTGGCCACCGAAAAATCCGTCCACGGAATATCTCCAAGATAGTCAATGACCGAAAGGTGGGCCGCTGCGGAAAGATCGGCGATGGAAAGTTCTTCTCCTGCCAGCCACGAGCGCCGGTCAGCCAGCGTTCCGACATAATCCAGATGGTCCCGCAGTCTGGAAAGTCCATAACGCACCCGCGTCATGTCCGGCGCCCCGCCACCGGTTTCGCGAGTCATGAAGCGCCGGATGATTTTCTCCGTGATGATCGGCTCTGAAACCTCCGCATAGAATTTTGTATCGAACCAGCCCGTGAGCCGGCGCACTTCGGCGCGCGCTCCTGCAGGGCCTGGGATCAAGGCCACTTTGCCAGCCCGCGTTTCTTCCAGATATTCGGTAATGGCTTCAATGCCGCTGATGGCAGCGCCATCGTCTTCCACCAGCACAGGCACGATCCCTGCCGGATTGAGATTGAAAAGCGACTCGCTCGGCGTCCATGGCCGCTCCTCGGCCAATTCAAAACTCACGCCATATTCCATCAATGCCAAACGCACCCTGCGGCTGAAAGGGTCGAGTGGAAAGTGAAGTAACTTGGGCATGGAAAGTGGATACCGCCGCTGAAAAGTGAGCCTCGTTGCCGCATTTAAACTAACCCTATAAGACCCTTTTGTCTAACCGCAAGCGATTCGCGTTTTGCTGTTTTCAAGGATTTGCAGGAATGTCACTCGAGCAGATTATTGTGCTTGCTCTCATACAAGGGACCACCGAGTTTCTCCCCATTTCCTCTTCGGGTCATTTGATTTTGGTTCCAACCGTGACGGGTTGGGCAGATCAGGGTGTGGTGACCGACATGGTCACCAATCTCGGAACCCTTGCGGCGGTGATCATCTATTTCTGGCGCGATGTCGTCCACATGTTCTGGGGTGTGTTTGATTTTATAAAGCGCCGGACAACACAAAATTCCCAACTTGCTTTTCATGTGCTCATCGGCACAATTCCAATCATTGTTGTTGGCCTGCTACTGAAGCTTACCCATCTCGATGAGCATATTCGCAGCGCCACACTGGTGGCCGTCAACGCCATAGTTTTTGGCCTGCTTCTCTATGCGGCTGATACCTACGGCCTGTTCCGCCGGACGGTTCTGGACATGAACTGGAAATCTTCTCTGATCATTGGCGGCGCCCAGGCCCTGTCACTGAGTCCCGGGACAAGTCGCTCAGGCGTGACCATGACTGCCGCCCGGGGTCTTGGTTTCACCAGAGTTGAGGCCGCGCGCTTTTCCTTCCTTCTGTCTATCCCGGCAAATGGCGCCGCCTCGCTGCTGGTGATCGGTGACGCCTTGGAAAGTGGTCAAGCCATTTCAGGTCCCGTGATCGTCACCGGTATCCTGACATTTTTCGTAGCGCTCGGAACAATGACTGTGCTCATGCGAATGATAAGAACCATGAGCTTCATGCCCTTTGTGGTCTACCGCATTATTCTGGGCTTTGCCCTGCTCGCGCTGATTTACTCAGGCATTCCCTTGGGGGCGGTGAACTGACCGGCTTTGCGGTAACGGTAAAGATAACTTGGCACAATTCCCTGAATGCTTTGAGCCGTGATGCCCAGGCTTGCGAGATCGCGACCTTCGCTCGTTGCGGCTTCACTCACCACATTATCCGTTTTCAGCAGTTCAACCTGATCGGCAGTCAGAGGAGCACCCGGTAAATAACCCATCAGGGTTCCCATAATTTTGGCAATGATCCAAGGAACGGGAACCAGCAATCTCTTGCGCCCAATCGTCTCAAGCGTGAATTCCATGAGTTGCTTGAAGGTGAAAACTTCCGGCCCGCCGAGTTCCAGAGTCTGGCCTGAGGCCTCACCGCGATCGATGAGTATCGCAATAGCTTCGGCGAGATCGCCCGCAAACAGGGGAGTGAATTTGGTCATGCCGCCACCGATCAGCGGCAGGGCAGGCGCCAGGCGGCTGAGCCCCGCAAACTGGTTGAAGAAATTATCCTCCGGTCCGAATACAATTGAGGGCCGCAAGATGATGGCACCCGGGAAAGTGGCCTTGGCTTTAGCTTCACCAGCAGCCTTAGTGCGCGCATATTCACTTTTAGAACTTGCATTAGCGCCAAGAGCTGACATCTGAATAAAAACCTTGGCCTTGGCATTTTTCGCAGCTCTGGCGGAGGCCTCGGCTCCAAAAACATGGATGGCATCAAAACTTTGGGCCCCCCGGCTCACCAGAACACCGGTCAGATTGATCACCGCGGTGGCCCCGTCACAAGCTGCAGCAAGGGACGCCGGATATCGCACATTGGCTTGTACCGGCATGACCTGGCCCGGCGTGCCCAAGGGCTGCACATGGCCCGCAAGGTCGGGCCTGCGGCAGGCCACGCGAACGCGGTAGCCGCGCTGGGCAAGCGAACGTACAATATGGCGGCCAATAAAGCCCGAACCGCCTATGATGGTCACAAGTTTTTCTGAATTATCTGAAGTCACGAAGTCATGTCCAATTGTTTCATGGTTCCGGGCCGCTTTTAGCCGTCGCGCGCGC
>JAHFPK010000025.1:7939-17178 GCA_023266715.1 Hyphomicrobiales bacterium
ATGGCGGCCAATAAAGCCCGAACCGCCTATGATGGTCACAAGTTTTTCTGAATTATCTGAAGTCACGAAGTCATGTCCAATTGTTTCATGGTTCCGGGCCGCTTTTAGCCGTCGCGCGCGCCATTGCAAAGAGGGGCAGTGTCTCAGTGTAACCTCTGGTGACCTGCACCTAGGCGCAAATGGCAATCTGCGCTAGCCTTAAATTTTAACGCCGAGGATTTCACCATGCCCAAAACATTCAATCCGCCCGGTATGGCTCCGCCCGCATCGCGCTACAGCCACGGCGCGGAAGTAGGCGCGGGCGCGCGCTGGCTATATATCTCGGGGCAAGTCGGCACGGCGCCGGATGGAACGGTCAGGAAAGGCCTCAAGGCGCAGATGGAACAGGTTTTCGCCAATATCGGCACCGTGCTGGAAGCCGCAGGCATGACCAAAAAGAACGTCGTCAAGCTGACCGTGTTCGTAACCCAGCCCGGTTCCGAAACCGTGGCGCTTTACCGGACCTTGCGCGATCAATGGTTTGAAGGGCATGCGCCCGCCGCAACCTTTCTCGTTGTTGCCGGCCTCGCCCATCCTGATTTTCTGGTGGAAATCGAAGCTATTGCCGCTTCTGAAGATCACTAGCAATTAGCCTTGCATTGACATTATATCGCGGCTCCCGTTAAGAGACGCCCCGTTGCCCTGATGGCGGAATTGGTAGACGCACTAGTTTCAGGTACTAGCGATGAAAGTCGTGGAGGTTCGAGTCCTCTTCAGGGCACCACGCTTCGTAAGTGAAGGCTTCGCGTGGCACGGGCCGCGTCAGGCAGGCTGGGACCAGGCCAAGCCTTGAGTATTTTACCCCAGTCTTGTAAGCCTCATCACCTATCAAGTACACGAGGTCAAGGCTGCGGAATGGCGATTAAACTTTATAAAGGCGACCTGCCAGCGGGTGTGGATTTTGGCACTTCTGTTGCCATTGATACGGAAACGCTGGGGTTGCTCCCGCGCCGCGACAAGTTGTGTCTAGTGCAGCTTTCCTCCGGTGATGGGAATGCCCAACTGGTGCAAATGGACCGCAGCACCTATGACGCGCCAAACCTCAAGGCGCTTTTGGCCGACCCCAAGGTTACCAAAATTTTCCATTTCGCCCGTTTCGATGTGGCGGTGCTCAAACATTATCTCGCAATCGACACCTTTCCGCTTTACTGCACTAAACTGGCTTCGCGGCTGACACGTACCTATACGGATAGGCATGGATTGAAGGATTTGGTGAAAGAATTGCTCGGTATTGAACTGAACAAGCAACAGCAGAGCTCCGATTGGGGAGCCCACATCTTGAGTGATGCCCAGAAGCAATACGCCGCCCAGGACGTGCTTTATCTCCATGAGCTGAAGGCGCGTCTCGACCAGATGTTGGAACGCGAAGGCCGCAGTGCACTCGCCAAGGCCTGTTTTGATTTTGTACCCACGCGCGCTGCACTCGATCTGGCGGGGTGGACCGAAGAAGATGTCTTCGCACACTGAACTCCACACCGACAACACGGAAAGATTGTTGCAGGCCGCCAGCCGACGGGCCCGCCTGGCTCCGTATTTGAGCTGGGCTGCGCTTGCCCTTGGCTTAGGGCTGGTGGTTGCATTTCTCATTCAGGCCGGGTTGATTTCAGCCCTGCTTCCCAAGCCCAAGCCGACCCCTCTGACGGTTGAAATGCCCGAGCAGATTGCCGGCTCATTTTTTCGCATTGCGGGATTCGATCATGAAAAACAGCCCTATGAAATAACCTCCAAAAAAGGCTATCAAGACAAGGAAACAGCGAATTTGGCCCATCTCGAAGATCTGGCCGGCACGTTTCGGCGGGCTTCCGGTCAATCCTATGAGGTGTTTTCGAATACCGGCCTCTATGATTCAAAGGCCAAGGAAATGGATTTGGAAGGAAATGTGAGAATTGTGGAAGTGGGCCGGTTCACCGCGGTCATGGAAAAAGCCCATATCGTGATGGAAAAGAAGAATCTCGTGTCCAATGTGCCCGTTGTGGTTGAAATGGGTTCGGGGACCATAAAGGCAAACGGCATGCAAATAAGTAATGACGGGAAAAACATTTTGTTCCTGAATGGTGTAAAAGCCCGATTCACCGATATAGAAACTAAGGGAGATACTACCCCATGATTCGGAAGTTGATGGTTTCGGCCTTCGTTATTGGCCTCATGGCTGTGCCGCTGCGCGGCGCCGAAAAAAAACCGCCCTCGCCCGTTGAGGTTGAAGCCAATGAAATGGAAATCATTGACGCGGACAGGCAGGCCATATTCAGGGGTAAGGTCGATGCGGTACGCGACAACCAGCACATCAGAAGCGATATCATGACGGTCTTTTATTCTGATGTTAAACAGGCTGATGGCACCAGCAAATCGCAGGTCAGCAAGCTCGATGCCACCGGCAATGTAACCGTCACCACCGAAAAACAGGTTATTACCGGCGAATGGGCGAAGATGGATGTCCAGGCAAATACCCTGATTGTCGGTGGCAAGGTGAAGCTTATGGACGGCAAAACCACCCTTCAAGGCGAAAAGCTCAATGTTGACCTTGACACGAATCGAACGCTCATGACCGGTGGCCGCGTTAAGGGCAGTTTTGTTCCGAAATAATGGGCTTCATTTAAAATTAACAAAAATAGGCGGTAATCAGTTGACGCAGAACGGTGAAGTTAGACGTATTCCGCGTCCGGGAATGGCGATAAATGCGCCACTTCGGACAAAGAACACGCGCTCCACGGGCCAAATGCCCAAGGCGCGCGCGAGACCTCTAGGCCAGCCTGCGCGCGAAGGGATTGTCGCCTATATGCTCGCCAAGAGCTATAAGCGCAGGCCCGTTGTGCGCGGCGTGACTCTCACCCTGAAGCGTGGTGAAGCCGTAGGTCTTCTCGGACCCAATGGCGCTGGCAAGACGACGGTTTTCTATATGATTACCGGCCTGATTGCCGCCGACCAGGGCACGATCAGTCTTGACGGGACAGATATAACCCATCTGCCGATGTACCAGCGCGCAAGGCTGGGAATCGGCTACCTGCCCCAGGAAAGCTCGATCTTCCGCGGACTTACGGTTGAAGACAATATTCGCGCTGTACTTGAGCTCGTCGAGCCCGGGAAATCCAGCCGCGAGCGTGCGTTGCGTGAGTTGCTTGATGAGTTCTCGATCACCCATATCCGGCATTCGCCGGCTGTTGCACTCTCTGGCGGAGAGCGTCGCCGCGTGGAAATCGCCCGCGCCCTTGCCGCCAATCCCAAATTCATGCTCCTCGACGAACCCTTCGCAGGAATTGACCCGATTGCGATCGGTGATATTCGCCAAATGGTGCGACAGCTCACCGCTCGGGGAATCGGGGTGCTTATTACGGATCACAACGTTCGAGAAACCCTCGAACTCATCGACCGGGCGCTCATCATCCATGAGGGTAAAGTCCTGACCGAGGGCACCCCCAATGAAATTGTTAACAATCCCGAGGTGCGCCGCTATTATCTCGGCGAAGGGTTCTCGCTCTAGGATTGGTGGCTAATCATGGCATTGATGCAGCGAATGGATTTGCGGCAGGGCCAGTCTCTGGTCATGACGCCGCAATTGCAGCAGGCCATCAAGCTGCTGCAAATGTCCAATTTGGAATTGCAGGCCTATGTCGAAGGCGAGCTGGAACGCAACCCGCTGCTTGAGCGCGATGAACGTACCGACGTTCAAAAATCCGAGCCTTCGAATGAACGCGCTGGCGACACGGATACGGTCACAGTTCTGAGTGCCAATGAATCCCAGGAAGACCGGATGCGTACCCTCGATACGGATCTTGAAAATGTTTACACCCATGAGGCGCGCGCCGATGCAAGCAGCCGTGAAAGCGCTGGCCCCACTGAGTCCGGCTGGGCCTCCCTGCGGCCAACGGGTGGTATTTCACTCGACAGTGATGAATATGATTTCAGCGCATCCCTCAGTAAAGCGCAGACCTTAGCCGAACATCTTACCGGCCAGCTCAATCTCAATATTGCAGATGCTTCTGATCGAATCATAGGTCAAAATCTCATTGGCATGGTGGATGAGAGAGGCTACCTTGAGGGTGATCCCATCGAAATTGCAAACCAACTGGGCACGAGCAAGAACCACGTGTTGCGGGTGCTTGAGATTCTCAAAACTTTTGACCCCACAGGTGTCTTTGCTGCCGATTTGAAGGAATGCCTTGCCTTGCAGCTACGCGAACGTGATCGCTTGGATCCTGCCATGGAGTTGCTTATTGCCAACTTGAATCTCGTCGGGAAGCGGGATTTCAACGCTCTCAAGACACTTTGTAAAGTGGACCTTGAAGATATCAAGGAAATGATTGCTGAGCTCAAAGATCTCAATTTCAAGCCGGGTAGTGCTTTTGGATCCGAGCCGGTTCAGCCCGTCGTGCCAGATGTCTATGTCCGTGCCGCGCAGGATGGATCGTGGCTGGTGGAGCTCAACAATGACACTCTGCCGAGGGTGCTTTTCAACAACCAGTATTTGAGCAAGGTCTCGCGAACCACGTCTCGCGAAGAAGACAGGAACTATCTCAACGAATGCCAGACGAATGCCACATGGCTCATCAAGAGTCTGGATCAACGGGCAAAGACCATCCTGAAAGTGGCGCGCGAAATTGTGCGCCAGCAGGATGCGTTTCTTGTTTTGGGCGTGCAGCATCTGCGCCCCATCAATCTCAAGACCGTGGCCGAGGCCATTGAGATGCATGAGTCGACGGTGAGCCGAGTGACGTCAAATAAATATATGGCAACCCCGCGCGGCACCTATGAACTGAAATATTTTTTCACAACTGCCATCGCCTCTTCAACTGCAGGCGGTGTCAGTCGCTCGGCCGAATCCGTGCGACAGCGCATCAAGGACATGGTCGCCGCTGAAGCCCCCAAGAGCATCCTGTCGGACGATACAATTGTGGAAAATCTCAAGGCCGAAGGCATTGAAATTGCCCGCAGAACTGTGGCTAAATACAGAGAATCATTAAACATTCCATCATCGATTCAGCGCCGCAGGATAGCCCAGTCGGATGCCCGCTAGAGCGGTTGACTTGGGCCCGTCACGCCGCTAGGTTCCGCCCGTTTTGATGGTCGACCGGTCGTTGTGATGTGTAACAGGACCGGCCTCAATTTCCAGAAGGAACATTTTTCAAAATAGTTGACGTTAGCATTTCGCGCGCCCATGTCTTATAAGAAGGGATGGCGGAGAAGGATTTTCGCAGCCATGCAGATTAAGGTCACCGGCAAGAACATCGACATCGGTGAGGCTCTCAGGAGCCATGTAGATGAGCGCCTGCAACAATTCCGGCAGAAATATTTTGAAGGCACGGTGCACGCTCACGTAACTGTCGAAAAACAACGCTCCAGTTTCCAGACGGATTGCAGTTTGCATTTGGCTACAGGCCTCGTATTGCAATCCCATGGCGCGGCAGCAGAGGCCTTCCAAAGTTTTGATGCCGCGGCCCTGCATCTTGAAAAGCAATTGAAGCGCTACAAGCAGCGCTTGAAAGACCATCACAAGGAGCGCCGCGAACCGGTGCCCCAGTCCGAAGCCGCAAGCTATGTTATTCGGGCGGGCGGTGATGAAGGCGACGAACCCCATGATCTCAATCCGGTGGTTATTGCCGAATCATTGACCACTGTGCCGGAGTTGTCTGTTGGAGAGGCCGTGATGCAGCTTGAAATTTCCAGTGTGCCCTTCGTGCTTTTCAGAAATAGCAAGGGTGGCCAGACTAACGTTGTCTATCGGCGGAGCGACGGCAACATCGGCTGGGTTGATCCCAGGCCTGTCGCGTAAGTAGGACAGCAAAAAATGACAAATCTCGCAGATATTATTGAAGCCCGCGCCGTTTTGCCGAACGTAAAGGCGCAGGGCAAGAAGCAACTCCTCGCTGACCTTTCGCAGGCCATTGCAAAATTTGTGGGCGTCGATCACCGCATCATTTTTGAAACTCTGCTCACCCGTGAAAAGCTGGGTTCAACCGGAATCGGCCAAGGCATAGCAATCCCCCATGGCAAGATTTCCGCCATCAACCACGTCTGTGGCCTGTTTGCCCGGCTGGGTACGCCAATTGCCTACGACTCGCTCGATGGACAACCCGTCGATCTGGTTTTCGTGCTGTTAGCCCCCGACCATGCAGGTGCTGATCATCTGAAAGCCCTGGCCCGGATTTCCCGGTTGCTGCGCGAGAAAGATACGATTGCCAAGCTGCGCGGCACTGACACGGCCGAGGGGCTCTACGCGATTCTCACCGAACCCTCAGCTGCAGCCTCTGCCGCCTAGGCTACTCAATGCAAGCTGATTGGAATCAGTTCGTGTTCAACGGCGCTGCCCACTGCCGCTTCATGGCTTCCCGAAATCGAAATCGGTGAACCATTGGCATTGAAGAGGCAAAAGAGCTTGGCATCGGGTGCAATCTGCGCCTGCGGGCCAACCATGCGGATCACATCGCGGCCCTCAATTTCTCGAATGTAGGACAGCGCACCATTGCCGAGCTGTGCGAGCTCTTCCAGGCTCAGCTCCACGGCTTTCTTGTCATTGCTGGTGTTCATTGTACTACTCCTTAATCTCTATATGCCGGATAATGCTACTTGGTTCCGGTCTCCTTAAGTTAATAATTAAAAGGCCATTTACAAGGGTGGCATCGATCACATCCATGCCATCGGCCAGCACGAAGGCCCGCTGGAATTGGCGTCCAGCAATACCCCGGTGCAGGTAATCATGAGCCTCTTCACCCTTCGCCCGGCCCCTGATATTTAATTGATTATCTTCGATGGTAATTTCAAGATCACGGCGCTGGAAACCGGCGACCGCGATGGTGATGCGCAAAACCTCGCCGCCGCAATCAGCCTGGGGCAACCTTTCGATATTGTAGGGAGGATAGCCTTCACCGGAGGTCTTAAGCGCCCGCTCGAGAAGGCGGTCCAGATCATCAAACCCCAGCAAAAGGGGCGACGAGAACATTGAAATTCTGCTCATTTGACTAGTGCCCTTATGTAAGCGGCCCACGGCATGTTGTTATCGGCGAAGTTGCACGACTTTGCTGATAACAACATGCCACGAATGTCACGGCCCATCTGGCACCGTGGCGTAATTGCTAATATGAGAGTGCCCAGGGTTTCATTCAAGGGATGGTCATGGCAGGGGTTTTGGATCGCGTAGCACTGGTAACCGGGGCGGGAAGTGCGGAAGGCATTGGCTTTGCAACTGCCAAGGCTTTAGCCGCAGGAGGGGCCCGGGTGGCGCTGACCTCGACCACAAAACGCATCTTTGAGCGCCTCGAAACCTTGGGCGAAGGCCACGCCGCATTTACCGCTGATCTGACCAGCGCCAAAGAGACCGATGAACTGATCCGCGCCGTGAAAGCCAACTTTGGGCGCATCGACATCGTGGTGAACAACGCCGGCATGGTTCAGCAGGGCATCGAATTCAGGAGTTCCAGGATTGAGAAAATCACCGACGAGGATTGGCAACGCCACTTGGCACTTAATGTCACGACCGCCTTCAACGTCATCCGCGCGGTTCTCCCTCCCATGCAGAAACGGGAATTTGGGCGGATTGTGAATGTGTCTTCGGTGACTGGCCCGCTTGTCGTCAATCCTCGCTCGGCAGGCTATTCCTCGGCCAAGGCCGCCATGACCGGCCTCACGCGCACAACGGCAATCGAAAACGCCAGCCGCAATATCACTTGCAACGCAGTCTTGCCGGGTTGGATTGCCACTGCTTCCTCCAGCAAAGATGAAATTCTGGCGGGTAAAGCCACGCCCACGAAACGGCCTGGCTCTGCCTCCGAAGTGGCGGCAGCCTGTTTGTTTTTGGCCAGCGAAGAGGCAAGCTACATCAACGGCGCCATGCTTGTAGTCGATGGTGGAAATTCCATCGTTGAGTACAAGGGGGCAGGCGATGACTGGTATTGATGACTGGTCGGGTAAAACCGTTCTCATCGTAGGCGGCAGCGGCGGCATGGGCCGTGCAACGGCGCAAGAATTTGAAGGCGCTGGCGCAAATATTGCTGTTGCCGATATCAACATAGAAAATTTGCCGAGCCAGTATCTCGCCATCAAAAGTGACATCATAAAAATTTCCGATTGCGCCGGGATGATTTCCAAAACGGTTGGGCGCTTTGGCAGGCTCGATCTTCTCGTCAATGCGGCGGGCGTTTGGGTGGAAGGCGAAAGTTCGGAGATGTCGGAGGACCAATGGGACCGGACCATCGACATCAATTTGAAGGGCACCTTCTTCACCTGCCGCTACGCCATTCCGGAATTGGAAAAAACCGGAGGCCAGATCATCAACATTGCTTCTGACGCCGGGCTGATGGGCAGTTCAGGTGCGGCAATTTACTGCGCTTCAAAGGGCGGTGTTGTGTTGCTGACCAAGGCCTTGGCCCTGGAACTTGCGCCAAAGGGCATAAGGG
Organism: Hyphomicrobiales bacterium; assembly: GCA_023266715.1. Classification (GTDB taxonomy): domain Bacteria; phylum Pseudomonadota; class Alphaproteobacteria; order Rhizobiales; family Aestuariivirgaceae; genus Aestuariivirga. The sequence continues at coordinate 16,366 of JAHFPK010000025.1, forward strand.
TGAATGCCATTTGCCCCTGTGATGTGGAAACGCCCATGCTGGAGTTTCAGGCCCGGCAATTCGGCGGCGGCAATCCGCAAGCCTATCTCGCCAAACTGAAATCCATCTATCCCCAGGGCGCGCGCCAGCGCTTCGCAAAAGCCCAGGAAATAGCGGCTTTTATTTTCGCCATTGCCCAGCCCCGGCTGGCTCCGATAACCGGCGCGGCGCTGCCCATCGACTTTGGAACAACTGCCGGAAGATGATAGCTCGCCACTTGCAAATGACAGGAATTTGGCGTCAATTGACCCCAAGGCTTGATCAGCCGGTCAAAAAAATCAGGGAGATATATATGATCAAGAAATTGCTTACGACCGCTGTGATGACAGCAATGCTGGCGATTTCCGCCTTTGCAGCCGATGACAAGCCAGCCATCGTATTTGATATTGGCGGCAAGTTCGACAAGTCCTTCAATGAAAGCATGTACAACGGCTCGGAAAAGTTCAAAGCCGAATCGGGCGTGGCTTACGGCGAATTTGAAATTGCCAACGAAGCCCAGCGCGAACAGGCGATCCGCAACTTCGCTGACCAGGGCTACAGCCCCATCATCGCGGCAGGTTTTGCCCAGGCCGCTGCTGTTGAAAAGGTAGCCAAGGAGTATCCCGATCTCAAGTTTGCCATCGTTGACATGGTTGTCGATCTGCCGAACGTGCAGTCCATCGTTTTCAAGGAGCAGGAAGGCTCCTACCTTGTTGGTATGATGGCTGGCATGGCCTCGAAATCCGGCAAGGTCGGCTTCGTGGGCGGCATGGACATTCCGCTCATTCGCAAATT